>NZ_JBGTHY010000516.1:0-2233 GCF_041745955.1 Pricia sp. | reverse complement strand
GATACGTTCAACGGAATATCCGGTGAATCGATGACACCACGTAGCATCGTTAGGAATTCTGGCACAATACCCTCAACATTATCGGTCACGAACACCTGGTTCTGGTACAGCTGTATCCTGTCTTTTTGGATGTTAAGGTCGTTTGTCAGTTTCGGGAAATACAATATTCCAGTGAGATTAAAGGGATAATCCACATTCAAATGAATATGAAACAAGGGCTCTTCGAACTGCATGGGGTAGAGTTCGCGGTAGAACTCCTTATAATCTTTGTTCTCTAAATCCGCTGGCTGTTTCGTCCACGCCGGGTTGGGATTGTTGATGATATTATCGACTTCCTTGGTCGGGGCCTTATCTTCTTTTTTGGCGCCTTCGGGCTTTGGAAGCGTTTCCGTTTTCGTGCCGAACTTGATGGGTATCGGCATAAATTTGTTATACTTCCGCAAAAGGGTGGTAATTCGGTTATCCTTTAGAAATTCGGTGGAATCTTCTGCGATATGAAGGATAATTTCTGTGCCACGATCCTTTTTCTTTCCTTTTTTCAAGGTGAAATTGGGCGATCCGTCGCAGCTCCAATGCACAGCTTCGGAATCTTCCTTGTAACTTTTCGTGAGGATTTCAACTTTTTCGGCGACCATGAAAGCGGAGTAGAACCCGAGTCCGAAATGCCCGATGATACCTGAATCCTTGGCACCATCTTCATATTTGTTCAAAAATTCCTCGGCACCTGAAAAGGCGATGTCGTTGATATACTTCTTAACCTCTTCCTCGGTCATCCCGATACCTTGATCGGTAATATGGATTTTTTTCCCTTCCTTATCCACCTTGACCTCTATAATAGGATGCCCATATTCCACTTTCGCCTCACCGATCGCGGTAATATGCCTTAGTTTGAGGGTCGCATCCGTTGCGTTCGATATCAGCTCCCGCAAAAAGATTTCGTGGTCGCTGTATAAAAATTTCTTGATGAGCGGAAAAATGTTCTCCACCGAAACGTTAATCTTACCTGTAGCCATAAAATTATATTTTTATTTGTCTTTCCCTTGAAACAGGGAAGCTCTTCTCTATTTGTATACTGGCGAATGTCAAAAAAAATACCACATCCTATAATAATGACAAACTGACATACCCGATCAAATAAATCAGACGAGTTCGTATACTCTGACCATCCTAAACAACTTTAACATTTTTTTGTTTAAAGAATATTGCAATTGATTAAACATTTGTTCTATATTTGAAATGATTATGGAAAAATTGCTATGAGAAAGAATTTAAGTCATAATCATGTTTTGATTATTTATTGGTTAGGTTGTTTGAAAACGTGTCCTCACTCGAGGGCACGTTTTTGTTGATAGGTGGCATATTTGGTAATCCCTTAACAACGATTACTTTGAATAACCTGTAAATTTATCTGTTAGAGAATTCAACGGATTCCCGCGGTAGTTTATACCAAGCATTTCGACTGGGATTACTATAAACTTCGTCGAAGTGTGGGAATGACAATTAAATGTATATGGCTAAGACGAAAGCAAAAAAAAAGAATACCGAAGACGATATTATAGGAATGTACATGGATTATGTGCTGGAACATGAAACGGTTCCGAAATCCATTTACAAATTCTGTAAAGCCAATACGATCGAAGAATCCGAGTTTTATGGATTTTTCGGGTCGGTGGAGGGGATTCAAAAGGCGATTTGGAAAAAATTCTATACCAATACAGAGACCCTGTTGCTTAAGAATAAGGAATATGATGGGTTTTCCAACAAAGATAAAATGCTTTCCTTCTTTTACACCTTTTTCGAGATGTTGACATTAAACAGAAGCTATGTGCTTTTTTCGCTCGGGGAAGGTAAAGGCATGCTCAGGAACCTGCAGCAGTTAAAAGGACTGAGAAGTCATATTAAAGGCTTCGCTACCGATCTGATCGATGATGGCAATGCGGATAAGAATCTAAAGATCACCCAACACAACCCCACCATTTTCTCGGAAGGTGCCTGGTTGCAGTTTTTGTTCGTGCTTAAATTTTGGATGAACGACGGCTCCCCAGGCTTCGAAAAAACGGATATCGTCATTGAAAAATCCATCAATACCATTTTCGACGTTTTCGATAATACGCCCCTGGAGAACATTATCGATTTAGGAAAGTTTCTGTACAAAGAGACATTTTTGTAACCCTATACCCTTTTATGAAAACTCTCGATAAAATACCTACCGGAAAGATCGAACGTGCCAGTA
>NZ_JBGTHY010000515.1:0-4295 GCF_041745955.1 Pricia sp. | reverse complement strand
AAGACAAATTTTGGGAGGTCATTCATGAATTGAAGGAGGCCGGGGCAGAAGGTATTTTAGTCTGCCCTATCGAAAAAATGGTGTTATAAAGTACGAAAGTCTCACTAACCGACCTGCAAGGTTTCCCGCCGTAGGCGGAACCTTGTAGGTCTAGCCCTGCATCATAAGAAAATCAAAATGAACAAAATTTATAACCCAAATAAAGCCGATTGGATGGACGTTTTAAAACGCCCAACGCAGGCCATTGCCGATATCGAGCAGAAGGTAAATACTATTTTTAAGGAGGTTCAGGAGGAGGGCGACCACGTGCTAAAAGTCTATACCAAGAAATTCGATAAGGTTGTGTTGGATGATTTGAAGGTTTCTAAAATGGAGATGGAAGAAGCCAAGACTCAGGTATCATCTGAACTGAAGGATGCCATCCAATTGGCGAAAACGAATATCGAGACTTTCCATAAAGCCCAAATAACGGATAAAATTGAGGTGGAAACGGTAAAGGGAGTCCGCTGTTGGCAAGAAAAGCGTCCGATACAAAAAGTCGGACTTTATATTCCCGGGGGCACTGCGCCGTTGTTCTCGACCATTTTGATGCTGGCCGTTCCCGCAACAATCGCGGGTTGTCAAGAAATTGTTTTGTGCTCTCCACCGAATAGGGAGGGAAAAGTACACCCGGCGATTTTGTACACGGCGGATCTCTGTGGGGTAACACAAATTTTTAAGGTCGGAGGCATACAGGCCATTGCGGGCATGACCTTCGGCACCGAAAGCATCCCACAGGTCTATAAAATATTCGGTCCGGGCAACCAATATGTAACGGTAGCCAAACAAATTGCCACGAAATACGGAGTAGCGATCGACATGCCCGCCGGACCGAGCGAACTTTTGGTCGTAGCCGACGATACGGCCAATGCGGTCTTTGTGGCGTCCGATCTATTGAGCCAGGCAGAACATGGAATGGATAGTCAGGTAATATTGGTATCGACATCCAAAGAAATGATCGATGCGGTGGAAAAAGAGATAGAAAAACAGATCGAAAAGCTACCTAGAAAAGAAATTGCTCAAAAAGCCATAGATAACAGTAAGTTGATTTATGTAGCCGATGACAGCACCGCCATCGATCTGATCAACGAATATGGCCCTGAACATTATATCGTTTGTGTCGAAAACGAGGATTTTTATCTTGACAATACAATAAATGCCGGTTCGGTATTTATCGGTAATTACACGCCAGAAAGTGCGGGTGATTACGCTAGCGGAACTAACCATACCCTTCCCACAAACGGTTACGCAAAACAATACAGTGGCGTAAATTTGGACAGTTTTATGAAAAGTATGACCTTTCAAAAAATAACTCAGGAGGGCCTCAAAGAAATAGGAAACGCCATAGAGATTATGGCAGACGCGGAAGGGTTGCAGGCGCATAAAAATGCGGTGACGTTGCGATTGGAGAGTTTGAAAAATAACATCTCCACTTGAGATGGGAAAAGTCCGCTTCAACAGATAGGGGTGTGTCCGACCCAAACGGTTTAAAATAACTCACTAGTATCACGAGGAAATGCCAGTACAAAAGAAATTTAACATACAAAGCTTGATTCGGGAAAACGTAAAAGGCCTAAAACCCTATTCTTCCGCCCGCGACGAGTACGTCGCCGATGGTTCCCCAATGGTGTTTCTGGATGCCAACGAGAATCCGTTCGATAACGGGGTGAACCGCTATCCCGACCCCCAGCAGCGGCGTTTGAAGTCCGTTTTGGCGGAGCGGAAAGCGGTTCCCGTAGAAAATATGCTGTTGGGCAACGGAAGCGATGAAGTTTTGGATCTGATTTTCCGGGCATTCTGTGCCCCTAAAGTGGACAATATCATCACCTTGCCCCCGACCTACGGGATGTACAGTGTGCTTGCCGGTATCAACCATATCGAAAATCGCGAAGTACTGCTTACCGGGAATTTTCAGCCAGATGTGGATAAAATCTTAGAGCGGGCAGATGAAAATTCCAAATTGCTGTTTCTCTGTTCCCCGAACAATCCTACGGGCAATAGTTTTTCGAAGGAGAAAATCATCCGTCTTTTGGAAGATTTCAAAGGTCTGGTGGTTATTGACGAGGCCTATATCGATTTTTCCGATGGACAAAGCTGGACAAAAAAATTGGAAGACTATCCCAATTTGATTATTACTCAAACGCTATCCAAAGCGTACGGATTAGCGGGCATTCGCTTGGGTATCTGCCTGGCATCCAAAGAAATCATATCCGTTCTGAATACAATCAAACCGCCTTACAATGTCAGCGAGCTGACACAGAAGCACGCCTTGAAAAGGCTACAGGGCGTCTCTAGAATCCGCTTGGAAATTGCGGAACTACTGAACCAAAAAAAATTGGTGATGAAAGTGTTGAAGCACGTAGCCTTTATCGAAAAGGTATATCCTTCCGACGCGAACTTTATCTTGGTAAAGGTCGATAACGCCGAGAGGCGCTACGAACAGCTGTTGAAAAAGGGTATTGTGGTCAGAAACCGGAACAATCAACCACTCTGCAAAGACACATTGCGGTTTACCATCGGTACGCCCGAAGAAAATATTAAGTTGGTAATGGCACTCAAGGAAATAAACTAGAGGTAATGAAAACTGCAGAACAACATAGTTCAAAAAGGGCAAGTTCAGAATCGGAGATGGCCGGAAGAAAGGTACTTTTTATAGATCGTGACGGCACGATTATCAAGGAAACCGTCGACGAGCAGATCGATGGGTTCGAAAAGATGATTTTTTATCCGAAGGCTTTCACTTTTTTGGGGAAAATAGCCAAGGAACTGGATTACGAACTGGTCATGGTTACCAACCAAGACGGATTGGGTACGGAGTCTTTTCCGGAGGATACTTTTTGGCCCGTGCATAACTTTATCTTGAAATCCTTTGAAAACGAAGGCGTGGTGTTCAACAAGGTTTTTTTGGACCGGACTTTCCCCCATGACAATGCCGACACCCGTAAACCGGGTACAGCCTTATTGACCGAGTACTTTTCGGAAGATTTTGATTTGAAAAATTCCTTTGTCATCGGGGATCGCCTGACGGACATGGAACTTGCTAAAAATCTAGGCTCCAAGGGTATTTTTATGAATGACAACACCAATTTGGGCACTGGCGAGATTACCGTAAAACGAGAAGAGCTGGATTCGGTAATCGCTCTGGAAAATAAGGATTGGGAGAAAATCTATGAGTTCTTAAAACTGGAAAGCCGGGTTTCGGAAATCCATAGAAAAACCAACGAGACCGACATTTTTATAAAGGTGAATCTTGATGGTACGGGCAAAAGCGACATCAAAACTGGACTGGCCTTTTTCGACCATATGCTGGACCAACTGGCCCGCCATGGCCAAATGGACATTGAAATCAAGGTCGACGGCGATTTGGAAGTCGATGAACATCACACCATCGAAGACACGGCAATCGCGATGGGGGAAGTATTCCATAAAGCCATAGGCAACAAACTAGGTATCGAACGCTACGGTTTTTTTCTTCCTATGGACGATTGTCTCGCGCAAGTGGCCGTCGATTTCGGCGGCCGCAACTGGCTGGTCTGGGATGCGGAATTCAAAAGGGAAAAAGTAGGCGATATGCCTACGGAAATGTTCCATCATTTCTTCAAATCCTTTACGGATAGCGCCAAGGCCAATTTGAATATTAAAGCCGAAGGCACCAACGAGCACCACAAGATCGAGGCGATTTTCAAGGCGTTTGCCAAGTCGATAAAGATGGCGGTTAAGCGCGATGTAGAGAAGATGGTGCTGCCGAGCACGAAAGGAATGCTTTAGGTTACTTTGTACTTAATACCCAATACCGAAAAATGAAAATTGTAATAATAAACTACGGCGCAGGAAACATACAAAGTATCAAATTCGCTATCCAACGGTTGGGGCACGAAGCCATCTTAAGCCATGATATCGAAGAGATACAGTATGCGGACAAGGTCATTTTCCCGGGAGTAGGTGAGGCTAGTAGTGCTATGAAAAAGTTGCGGGATAGCCAATTGGATTCACTTATTCCTGATTTGAAGCAGCCGGTCCTCGGTATTTGTCTCGGTATGCAGCTGATGTGTAATTTTTCGGAAGAGGGAAATACGAAAGGCCTTGGCATCTTTAACACCGATGTTGTAAAGTTCTCGAATGCCGTAAAAGTTCCGCAAATAGGGTGGAATCAAATATCTAATTTAAAATCCGCAGTTTTTAAGGAAGTTAGGGAGAACGAACATATTTATTTGGTGCACAGTTTTTATGCGCCTTTATGTGATGAAACGATTGCC
>NZ_JBGTHY010000514.1:0-19140 GCF_041745955.1 Pricia sp. | reverse complement strand
TAGGTTCGAGCCCAATCAGGGCGGCAAATACCGGTATAAGACCGAAGTACGTTTTCTGTACGATGACAAAAATCTGTACGTAGGAGCTTATTGTAAAGATTCTTTAGGGCTAAAGGGGATTCGTGTGCAAGATCTGCGACGGGACTTCCTGTTCGGGGAGAACGACATTATCGCCATACAGCTCGATGCCCAGAACACCAAACAGTATGCGGTCTCTTTCCAGACCACCCCCTACGGCAACCAGCGGGACGCCCAGATTTTTAATGATAACAATACCGATAATGATTGGAACGCGCTGTGGTACGTAAAAACCGCTCGTACCGAAAATGGCTACTATGCCGAGTTTGCCATCCCGTTCAAATCCCTGCGCTATGACAGGCCCGAAGCGGGCAAGCCTGTGGAATGGGGACTCACCATGTTCCGGCTCGCCCGTAGGGAATATGAGCAGACCGTTTTTCCGGCCATCCCACAGGCCTACTCCCCTTACCGGATGACCTACGCGGCAAAGATAACGGGGCTGGAAGTGCCGCCCCCTTCGGCAAACATCCGTATCGAACCCTACTCGCTGTACCAGTTCGATGAATCGAAGAATGGAAATACGGTAACGGATTCCAATAACGATGTAAAGGTGGGCGGGGATGTCAAATGGGCCATTAATCCCAATGCCGTTTTGGACTTGACCATCAATACCGACTTTGCACAGGCCGATGTAGACCTTGCCGTGAACAACCTCGAACGCTTTAATATCTTTTTTCCGGAAAGGCGGCAGTTTTTCCTTGAAAACTCCGGTATTTGGGCAGGGGCCTCCGACCAGGCGGTAGTTCCTTTTTTTAGTAGGCGCATCGGACTTCAAGGTGGTTTTAACGCGGAACCAGCACCCTTGGATGTCGGTTTACGATTTACCGATAAGGACGAAAACAGGACACTTGCCGGACTGTACGTACATCAACGGGAGACGGAAAATTCGGCGGCGGCCAATTTCGGTATCTTCCGATATGCAAAAAACTACGGTGGGGAAAATAATGTAGGCGTGATGCTTACCCACCGTTTGGATGAATCGTATTCGGCATTGGGATTGGCCCGGGCAAATAACACGACCTTGACCATAGATGGCCTGATCCGGCCAAAAAACGAGCTGACCATTGAATATTTGGGAAGTGGTTCTTACGACGAGGCGACCGATACCCGGGGCGTTGCCGGAAAATTGTTTGCGGGCTATCAGGCCAACAACTTTTATGCGGGCTGGCTGACCAATTTTGTAAGCCGCGACTATCTGCCGGGGACCGGTTTTGTCTTTCAGAATAATGTTATACAGCATAATCCCGGCGGCTATTATATCTGGCGCCCAGAAAACATAAAATGGATCAGACGCTGGGACCCTGGGTTTTTTGCGGATTACTACCATGATTTTGAAAATCCCGGAAACTTTCAGCAGGCCAGTATCAATATTTTCCCAATTTTCACCTGGTTCAAGGACAATAGCTTTGCCCAAGTTTCCATGATACCCACTTGGCAGAACATCAACTTCGATTTTGCTCCCTTGGGCCTGGAGATCGCACCCGGTAATTATAGGTATACCCGGTATTTGCTGAGCTATAATACCGATCAGTCCAAGAAGCTTTCGGCTTCCATGACTTACCGGTTCGGCAACTTTTATGATGGTACCTTAAATACCGTAGAGGCCGGGCTGCGTTATGCGCCCATCCCGCAGATTTCTTTGTCAGGGAACTATGAGCACAATACCTTAAAGGAAATCGGCGTGGCAAACGCAAATTTACAGACCGACCTCTATACCGCGAACCTGCGCCTGGCACTCAACCCCCGGGTACAGCTATCTACCTTTTACCAGTACAACAGCTTTGATGAACAGGGCCGGTGGAACGTGCGCTTTAGTTGGGAGTACCTACCCTTATCGTTCATTTACCTGGTCTTCAACGAAAGCCGGACGGATGTTTTTGACCAGGTACAACAGAATACCCAGTTCATCAGTAAGATCACTTTTTTAAAACAGTTTTGAGATGAATTTAAAAAACACCGCTATTATTCTATCCATTACCATCCTTTTACTCGCCTGCGGGCAAGAAAGGAAGGCATCTGAAAATTCCTTGATCGACAAGGGTAAAGTACGAGCCCTTTTCGACAAAAATTCAAACAACGTACTTTTTAACCATTTGTATGTGGTTTTGGACAGCATTTCCTACGCCCGGTTTCGTTCCAATACGTTTCTAAAGGAATCCTATGCAGGTATGGATAGGGGGTTGCCGGATTTTGAAACCATCGACGACACCGTTTCAAGTATCTATCTCAGAGGGGAAAAACACTATCTGGAAATCCTTGGCCCGAACAACCGGTTCAACGAACCCGTAGGGCGCTGCGGTATCGGTTTTTCCTTGGACGGAAAGCATTCCCATTTCCTGAACAACAGCCCGGAACTCAAGGAAAAGAATACCAAGTTCCTGCAGGGAAGCGATACCGTGTCCATGACCATAAAAGGGAAGGAGCTAGTTTGGTACAGGCCTTTTTACACCTTTGGAATGAAGACCAATATGTACACTTGGTTTTCCTATTACAACCCTGAATTTTTGGAAGCGATCCATGGGGAAAAGTACCAAACCTATTCACAGGAAACTTTTTTAAAGAGCGCCTACGCGCCTGACAAATTGTTGCGAAATGTCGTGGCCATCACCTTGGGGTGCAACCCGGCCGATCACTTTCGAATGGGACGCGAACTACAACTTTTAGGTTGCCCCATGATGAAAGATGGGAAAAAAAACCCTGTTTTTAAGGTCGGGGATGTCTACATCAGGCTTATTTTAGACCACCGGCGAGAAAAGAGCGGCATTTTAAATATTGAGTCCACTTTACAACGTCCGGATAACAGGATACTCCAATTGGGTGGGCTCACCATCAAAAATGAGGAAAAAAAATCGCTTTGGACCTTCGATTTACCTTCACTATAATAGACATTACCTAAACTTAGGAAAAAGAAAAACATTATTATTTGAACCTTTAAACTATATATTATGAACACAAGAATGTTAGGTATTACTGCGGTTTTCCTTTTATTGGCCACGGGCTGTAAGGAAACGAAGAAAAACAATGTCGAAAACACAGCGGATCCCGAAATGGAAGCCGATTCCACCGTCCCCACCATTACCTTGGAAAAACTGGAAGGCTCGCCCGAATATGCGGAGGCCTCCCTAAAAATGATGAAGCCCACCACGGCCGAAATGGAAGCCGCAGGGGAAGCCGATTTTGCCTTTGAGGTCAACAATTACGAACTGGGCACCCAGACCGACAGCACGATGGCGGGCATGCTCGCCAATTCGGGCAAGGGGCAGCACATCCATTTTATTTTGGACAATCAGCCCTACTCCGCCCATTACGAGCCGGAATTCAAAAAGGAAATCCCTTCGGGTACGCACTATCTGGTCGCTTTTTTGAGCCGCTCCTACCACGAGTCGGTCAAGAACGAAAACTCCTTCGTGGCCAAAAAAATGACCGTGGGCGAGGCAACGGATGATATGGAGGTCAACTTTGAAGAACCCACCTTGATCTACAGCCGCCCCAAGGGCGAGTATAGCGGTGCCGATACCGAAAACCTATTGCTGGATTTCTTCCTGCTCAACACCACCCTGTCCGAAGACGGCAACAAGGTACGCGCTACGATCAACGGGGAGGAGTTTATGGTCACCGAATGGGCACCACAGGTCATCAAGGGCCTACCGAAGGGCGAAGTGACCATCAAGTTGGAATTGCTGGATACCGAGGGAAATTTGATTCCCGGCGGATTCAATAATGTGACCCGAACGGTAACGCTAAAAGAATAACGGCGATAGCTAATTTCTTAAACCAAAAAATTCCGTGTAGCGCCTACACGGAATTTTTCTTTTATGGGGTTTGGGATTCTTATTACTCTTCCATCCCGTTGGCCATTTTTTGCCTCATGGCCTGATGCTCGTTCATCATCATGTCATGTTCTTCCTCCATAGTGGCATGCTCGCTCATCATCTCATCATGGCCTTCCTTCATTTCTTTAATCTGGGCCTCCATTTCAACGTCGCTCATCTGATCAAAATCGGCCTTAAGATCTTTATGCCCTTCGATAATTTCGCCATGGCTTTCTATGATGGCATCGTGGTTTTTAAGAATGACCTCGTGCTTGGCCACATCTTCCAGGATAGTAGAATCTTGCACTTCCATACCTTCGAGTTCTTGGGTGAACCTTTGGTGTTCCGCCATCATCTCTTTATGGATTTCCTCAAATTCTTGATGGACGGTCTCTACACTGTCATTTTCTTTCATCAAGGTATCGAACTGTGCGCTAAGGTCTTTTTTCTTATCGTCGCAACCGACTGCGACCAAAGCTGTTGTAAATAATAGGATGACTAGTTTTTTCATAATTCTTGAATTAAAGTTAATAGATAAAGTAATAAAATTTAGGTTGAATCTTTACTGTTTCAAATAAGTTTTTAGCTGCAATAACAACAATTATGAGGTTCACTCCTTTCTTTTCATCAAATAATGACAAATCGTGCTATCGTCGGTGTCAACCACATACGCCTGTACAAACTCAAATCCATTTTTGTTCATAAAATTTAGCGCGTCTATCATGGAGTTGAACTTAATGCGCTTTCCATCTTCATCTTCTATCCGGGTCTGTTTGCTTCCGCTAAAAAAATTGGTATCCTGCCCGAAGTCGATTTCCACATTGACTTTGTGGCTTAACGCCCTGGCCGTGACTACAATTTCAATATATTCCACATCTATTTCGCCAATGGGTCGATCATTGACCTTTATACCTTGAGACGATACCGTCAGAATACCTAGCATGAATACTGCTAGAACCAGAAACTTTTTAATCATAAATAAACTTTAGGTTTATCAAGCCATATTTGTCACTAAATCTTGTCTGCAAAATTTAAACCAAAGTGAAGCAATGAATCAAAAATCAGCAATTGGGACAAGTCCCATTAATCAGGATATTGACCGACCTTGGTTGGAATCCTTCGGGAACTTTTATGGATTTCTCCTCCGTCTTATTCAGGCAATATGTGTTATGGCAGGAGTCGCATAAAAAATGGAGGTGGTGGTGTTGGGAGCGGTTGTCGCCATAGGCATATTTGGCAACTCCCGAGGCATCTTCGATACGGTGCAACAGGCCTACCTGTTCAAAACGGTTCAAGTTTCGGTAAATGGTGGATTTATCGGCGGTGTTTCCGGTTAGAGCATCGAAGTCGGTGTATGATAGCGAATGGTCGGTTTCCAAAAATCGGCCGAGCAGGGCAATCCGCAACGGGGTGCGCTTTAGTCCTTTTCGGGACAATAGCTTTTTTACGTCTTCTTCGTTCTTCATTTTCTTTATTTCAGGGTAAACGCATCGGCGTCTTCGATGATATAATAACAATGTTCCGGGTCATCAGTATTTAACAGGAGCGTACCGGCAACGGATAGGACATCGTCCGTCTTAAATTTGGGCGGGTTGGAAAACCGCAGTTCCACCACCGTCTCAGGCCCCCCGTTGCCACAAAAAAAACAGGAGGCCATCGGGTTTTTTGACAGCATGTAGGCCGATTCCGAGGCGTCCAACGCCAAAAAATAGCCGTTCAGCGTTACCTCCTTTCCTTCGAGTTCCGCCATGTTCTTTCGGAACGTGGCATTCAAGAATCCCGGTATGCTATTACCTTCCTTAAATTCAACGCCGTGGGCCAGGTCCTCCCAATCCAACGAAACTTGGGAGACCGCATCCTGAAAAAACAACACCAATAGTACGATCATAACACCTTTTAATACGACGAATTTCCTTATAAACATAAGTACCTTTTTATCCCTTTTACCAAGAACAACAAGGTACAAAAAACTATTTTTCCAATACGCCGGTCGATTCCTTCAAGATATAGTTGAGGCTGTTGACATTGTTGGCGTTCAGTTGCAAGGTGCCCGTTACCGTAACAATCTGGTCGGTCTTAAAAATGGGTTTTTCGATAAAACGCGCTTCCACGATGGTCTCCGGGCCGGCCGCACCGCAAAAAAAGCACTCTGCCATCGGGTTTTCGGAGACCAGATAGATGTCCCCTTCCCCCGAAATATCCAAAAAATAGCCCGTAATGCTTACTTTTTGTCCTTCATAGGCCTTGAGGTCCTCCCCGAACTTGGGCGTTAGAAAATGGATTTCGTACTCTTCGCTGTAGACCGGTTCAAAATTGACATCGGCAAAATCTTCCCAGGTCAATTTTTTTTGCGCCTGCGTTTGAATACCCAAGAGGATGGTCAATATCAATAATAGGAAATGCTTATTCATCGGACAGTATTTTTGAAATGTTCAACTTAAAAATGGAAAGCGAGGCCAAAAAAACGGCCAATACCGTAATCAGTACAATACATACAAACAGCAGGGCCTCCGTCGCGGTAGGCATGGGCATCGTGAGGTCGTACCCATAGGCGGACCGGGTATGGCCCGAAAGGCCCCATAGGCCCAACCGGCCCAGCACCCATCCCATGAAGAAACCCGAAACCGCCAAGAAAAGTCCCTCCAGCAGTACCGTCCAGAGCAATTGCAAGGTAGTGGCCCCATAGGTGCGCAACAACGCCAGTTCTTGCCGCCGTTCGCGAACGGCCTTCAACAGCCCGATAAAAATACTGAGCCCGGATACCAAAAGTATGGCCAACGCAATGGCGTTCACGGTACGGACGCCGGTTCCCAAAAGTCCTAACAGGCGTTGGATTTCAAAATTGGGCAGGGCAGCCTGCATGTTGGTGTTCTCGTTGATGAACCGGGGCAGTTGTACCAGCCCCAAGGGATTCCTGAACTTGATGAGCATAGCGGTAATCTCACGGTGGTCCTCCCCGCTTTCATGTTCATCGGGGCCTTCTTCTGCATGGTCGGCACTTTCCCCTTCATGTTCATCGAGTTTTTCTTTTACATGACCAAGGCTTTCCCCTTCATGTTCATGTACTTCCCATATACTTTCCAGGGGCGTTACGATAAGCTGGTCCACCACGGTACCGGTAGGCTTTAAAATGCCCTTCACGACGAACGGATGCCCATCGTGGGCATCCATGGCATTTTCCGCCAGCCCGTGCGAACTCACAAAGGTATCGCCGATTTCCAGTTGCAGCTGCTGATAGGCACGGTCGCCCAGTACCACTTCCAAGGGTTCTTGAAACAGGGAACCGGATGCCAATGTTGCGCCATAAAGGCCAAGATAGGTGGTATCGGTGCCCAGAATGCGATGGCCCTTATAATTGTCTCCATAGGAAACAGGGACGGCCTTGGCGATCAACGGATTTTTGGCCAGTGCCTCCGCCTCTTGCAAGGCGATGTTTCCCGTCGGTGCATCGATATGAAGCACGGACGAAAGCACCAATTGAAGTGGACTTCCCTTGGCCCCGACCACCATATCCACCGGTCTGATGTTCCGGTCGAGATTTTTACCCACCTGTCCGCTCAATTGCAGCATAAACGTAACCAAGGCAATACTTAAGACCAATAAAAGAAGGCTCAGGAGCGCATTCAGCGGTTTGGAGACCAGATTCTTATAGGCCAGTTTGGTCAGGTTCATAGCTCAAGATGATCGGTGAACATTTCCTTGACCCTTTGGTCATGGGTAATGATGATAAGATTGGCGTTGGCCAGACTAGCTTCTTCCTTTAGCAGGCCTACCACTTTTTCACAGTTGCCATCGTCCAGATCCGAGGTCGGCTCATCGGCAAGTACTATTTTTGGTCGGTGGATAAGCCCCAGGGCGATGGAGAGGCGTTGCCGTTGCCCCTCGCTGAGCTCCTGTACTTTTTTGGGCAGCTGGTCTGCGATCCCCAGGCGTTCGGACAGTTCCGTCATACGTTCGGTGTCCGGCCGTTTATCCGGGAAACATTGGCGCAGGGCAAGGTTCTCGGCCACTGTCAGCGATTTTACAAAGTAGCTTTTTTGAAATACGGCCCCAATATAGCGCCCCCTAAAATCGTCCAGCTCTTTTCTGGAAAAGATACTGATGTCCGTATCCCCAATATGGATGCTGCCCGCTGCCAAGGGCAGTAGGCCCGACAAAAGATGCAGCAAGGTGGTCTTTCCCACCCCGGATGGCCCCAGCACCAAAAGATGCTTGCCTTCCGATAGTACTATATCCGGAAAACGGAACCCTTTGCCGTTGGGATATGAAAATTGAAGTCCATGGGTCCTGAGCATAGTAAAGTTTTGGCAAAGATAGCAAAAAGACTTAAATGCGATTAAGTTGCATTTGATTTCGAGAAGTGCTAGTTTTGCCCGCTAAAGTTCGTTCCATTAAAATCCGTTCCATGAAGCTCAACAACCAGACCTACGACCTGATCGCCCTTACAAGTTCGGTACTGTGTGCCATCCATTGTGTCGCAGTACCCATCGTCCTATCGTTTTCTGCCTTGGGCAGCCTCCATTTTTTGGGGAATCCATGGATAGAATGGTCTTTTATCCTCTTTGGCCTGTTGTTGGTACTTGTATCGCTCTGGCCCAGCTATCTAAAAATACATGGTTCAAAAAAACCCTTTGTTTTTGCGAGTATCGGTTTTTTCTTCATTGCCATCGGCCGTCTAGATTTTTCGGCATGGTGGGAAACGGGAAATACGGTACTTGGTGCTTTTATGGTCGCCTATGCGCACTATAGAAATTGGAAACTCCTACGGGAAAAACCCCA
This sequence comes from Pricia sp., assembly GCF_041745955.1. Taxonomy (NCBI): domain Bacteria; kingdom Pseudomonadati; phylum Bacteroidota; class Flavobacteriia; order Flavobacteriales; family Flavobacteriaceae; genus Pricia; species Pricia sp. The sequence continues at coordinate 10,471 of NZ_JBGTHY010000514.1, read as the reverse complement.
TCGGCATTGATTATGGAAATCACTTATCTAAAGAGACGGATTGTACCGGATAAGAATTTCTATCTCAATAGTATGAACGAACATTTCAAATCATGATACATATTATAACTACAGGAGGCACAATTGAAGGAATTGATAAGGATTCAAAGGAAAATGAACTTAAGAGTTGCCAAGTCTTACTTGAGGATTTTCTTAGTTCGGCAAATGTTTCATTCTCCTTTACTATCGAGAATGCTTTCAAAAAAGATAGCCGCTCTATATCGCCCGAAGATAGAAAAATACTGGCCGACAAAATCAAATTCTCGGAAGCGAACAAAATCCTGATAACCCACGGTACTTTCACCATGGAAGATACCGCAAAATATTTAGGACGCCATAAACTGAAAAAAATAATTGTCTTAACGGGGTCTTTTGTTTTAGGGTCTTCCGCTAACACCGATGCGCCCTTCAACTTAGGCTATGCAATTAGCTCTCTACGATTTCTAAAACCGGATGTATATGTTGCTATGAACGGGGAAATTTTTCATTGGAACAATGTTACCAAAAACTTGGAAACCAACAAATTTGAGCGTAAAAATGACTAATAAGAATGTTTGGAACTTCGATACATTGGACAACGTTTTTCTATCTTTTGATAGACACCGTTCTTTTGATATTCGCCATTTTCCATTCTTCAAGAAGTCAATACAACAACCTGAACAGATATTTGATATTGGCCGGATTATTTGTTCTGTACAATCTTTCCGGAGGATTTCTACCATTCGATAGTTTTCCAGGACGATTTATACTACAGTACATTATTACCTATGGGGTGGCCTTGACCATGGGCATTTATTTGTTTCATTACATCTACAGGGAATATGATATTCAACTACTAACCGTTCATCTGACGATTTCGAATATTTCCATCTATGCTACGCTATGTTTTTTCGGGTTATATCTTTTGCCGTATTATTTTACCAATTCCATCGATATAGCCCGTGTCTGCTTTACGGTTCCGGTATCTCTTATTTGCCTGTATTTCCTATGGGAATTTTACAAAAGGATTTCGAAACCCAAAAACCCCAATAAATTTGTCCTGCGCCGTAACAAGCTTTCGCTTCTAAGTGTAAGCTGTATGGCCCTCTTGCCTATCTTGACCGTAATAGGTGACTACCAATGGTTAACGTTCACGATAGTGAATACCTCGTTTTATGCCATAACGGCAATAGAGATTGACAGGTACCACTATTTTTTGGAGCACAAGAAAAAAATGAGTGCATTGTTGAATTATTACAAAACTGCAAGGGATAAAGAAATAACCCCCAAATTTTTCGATCGGGGCCTGACCGGAAGGGAAATCGAAATTGCATTGTCGGTTTTGGACAAAAGGTCTTATAAAGAAATTGGAGAGGAATATTTTATTGCGGAAAAAACAGCATCAAAACACGCATCAAACTTTTTCAAAAAAATGGGAGTAAAGAATAGAAGAGAATTTTTGGAGCGTTTTGGCGAAAAGAAAAAATAGCTTCAAATTAATGCCGTTTCTTCTTACCTGTTGGTTATTAGGAAGAAAGGATGATTACGTATGAAAATACGTTATAGCTCGTAGTCATTTACGTAATGTTCGGGTGTTTCACAAGTTGGTATTTCTTATCTTTAGTTAACAACTTCCTAATCTAAAATAGTGTAATGAAGAACGAGGATATCATTGACCATTCCCTCAAAAACCATCTGTGTAAAAAACTGGATTTTTTCAGGCCACCTAGTTGACTTTCCTAAAACTTCCTTAAGCAGTTGGGACAAAACCGTTTCAATGGAAGGCTATGGAACTAAAATCGCTATCGCAAGAACTGATTGAGCAACTGGACGAAATTGAAATTCAGAACGAAGATATTATAGAAAGATCATTCCGTTCAATTGAAGTCTGCCGTAATCTGCTCAGTACATTTAAAAAAGACATCTTGAGAAACGGGTTTGAATCGGAACACGATGAAATCCATTTTTTTAAGGTCACCAAGCAAATTCCTTTAATTCAACTGATTTATTTTTCAGAAATACATTCGTTTGAAATCCAATTCCCCAAAGCGGACAGGGAAAGCCAAAGAAAGTGCATTAAGCGAAAAATCGACAAACTCAATCGGTTCTTTCTCTATAATTTGGATTTTGGCCGGTATGTGGATTCAGGGACCACCCACTTTGACAAAGAATATTATACAAGGGACTATCTGGACACCTTCCATATCACTACTTCAAAATTCTACTTTCAGGACCCGGAATTCTGTACCCCTAGGGACATGCTATTGGGCAAGTACAAAGCCTATAATTCCTTGATAACCTATTTGGACAACCGGCTTTTCAAGCTTGAAAACTCCATAACCGACAAAATGGTAATCAATCCATCAAAAAAATTGCACTGGCCGTTTAGTAATGCGGATTTTGTAGAACTTCTTTACGCGCTATATGCCAAGGGTCTGGGCAGGAAGGATAAGCTTAGCATAATGGAGGTTTCCAAAAGGCTTCAGCAAATATTCGACTTTACCCCCAAGGACATTTACAAAACCCATCAAAGCATTAAGGGCAGAAAGAACAGCAGGACCTTGTTTCTTGACGAGTTGGCAACTTCCCTGCTCGATGACATGGGCAAAAGCGAGGGGTAACGCCTCAATCCCATCCTTTGATTTTCTTTTCAAACTGTTAAAATACGACCGTAGTACGGTCGACCTACGGTAATGCGGTTTTGGTGCAATCTTTCATTTAATTTGGATTGTTTTGACGATAAATCCCATTGGGAAATATATCAAAACGGGTTAAAACCCATCAAATTTCAAGATGTTAAATTTTGACCGTACTACGGTCGTACTGGTAAAGAAAATCCAATAATACACTTCAAATTTGCAGAACGAAAGTCAAATCCTGTAAAGGGCTATCAAATTAGTTGACAGCGATGCGATAGCCCTTTCTTTAAAACCGTTCTACTATGCCCACAAGCATCATTACCACAGACGACCTTCGGGAATTCAAGATGGAATTGCTCGATGACATTAAAAAACTAATTGCCAAACAAGCTACGGGAAATCTCAAAAAATACCTGAAATCTTCAGAAGTGATGGATGCGCTACAAGTAAGCCCGGGCACTCTACAAAACCTACGTGTGAACGGTACGTTGCCCTACACCAAAGTAGGCGGTATTATCTACTACGATGCCGAGGAAATACAGTCCGTGATGACGGCAAATCGGGTGCAACATAAAGTCGATTAGGAATGTATGAACTACATAAAACACTTGAACGCGGTCTTTCAGCAATTTTCAATGGATTCCCGATTGAACCCGACCCATATCAGCCTATATGTCGCGTTGTTCCAGTTCTGGAATATCCACCGCTTTCCCGAGGTTTTCTATATCAACAGGGAAGAAGTAATGGCAATGGCAAAAATAGGGTCAAAAGCAACATACCACAGATGCCTAAAACGATTGGACGATTGGAAATACATCAAATATTTACCATCCCATAATCCGTACAAAGGCAGCCAAATCAAGATGCTCAAATTCGGTACAAGTGGTGGTACAAGTATCGATACTAGTAGTGGGACAACTACCGGTACAAGCACCGAACAAGTAGTGGGACAAGCATTGGTACCTAATACAAACATTAATAAACAAATAGAAAACGATTATAAACATAAGCTACCCAAAAATGAAAATATGGTTTTGGATTTTTTCAAAAAAAAGAAATGGCCACCTATCGAGGCTAAAAAATTCTTCAACCATTACACCTCGATTGGGTGGAAGGTCGGCGGAAAAATAAAAATCGTCAATTGGCAGGCCTCGGCCGAAAACTGGATGCTAAAAGCTGCTGAAATAAAAAAACAACAAAGGGTAAAAGAACCGTCTCAAAATCGGGACAACCTCAAAACCACAAAAAGCAAAGACTATGGACAACCCCTCTAAAATCGTCGAATGCGGCGTGGAATATTCCCTTGGGAAGCTCGACGGTAAAAACGTGCTCTATGACTTCGACAAAATCCTGATATACCTGAACGCCAAGGGCAAGCTTCTCTTTGGCCAACATTTCAGGATTTACGATGTAGACACCGAAATCGTTCGCCAATTATGCCACTATTTTATCAAGGACAAAGCCAATTGCCAAAAGGACGGTATCGACCCTGAAAAGGGAATATTACTATCTGGTCCAGTGGGCTGTGGCAAGACGAGTTTGATGAAACTGCTAAAATATTTGGTTCCCCTACAACGCCCTTACTTAATGGCACCTTGCCGAAATATAGTATTTGGCTTCAACCATTTGGGCTATAAAATAATCGAGGATTATGGAGACAGCAGCCCTATCTGCTTTGATGATCTAGGCGTTGAGCCAATGGGCCGTCACTATGGGAAGGACTGTAACGTGATGGGCGAAGTACTGCTCTCACGCTATGAACTGTATTTGCAAACCAAGTCGAAGTTGAAGACCCACGCGACCACCAACCTCAATGCGGAAGAGCTTGAAGAACGTTATGGCAACCGTGTACGTAGCCGGATGCGGGAACTGTTCAATCTGATTGCTTTTGATGAGAATACTAACGATAAACGTAAATAGATATGAAAATAGCCACTTTTAACATCCAGAACTTGTTCCATCGGGACAGAAGCCTTCTAGAAAAACCATACGGTAAATGTGTTACCGATTGGGTCAAAGAACTTGATGAATTGATGGTGGGAAACAACCGCGTATCAAGTAATGCGGAACGAATACAAGAACTGGCGTTCCTTTTAGGCTTCGACAAAACCTTTGATGTTCCCTATGCCGTAATGCGTAGACGGGCGGGATTCCTTTTTTTGAAAGGAATGGACTATTCCAAAGAACTGAAGTCCGGGGAACTTACCGATTGGAACGGATGGATAGCCTTGCAGACCGCACCATTAGATCCGATGGCCGTAAAAAACAAGGCCAAGGTCATTTCTCAAGTTAATCCGGATATTATGCTCTTGCAGGAAATCGAGGACAGGGCTTCGCTGGAAGAATTCAATGCCCAGCTGTTGCCCCAATCTGATGGCGAACCATTCCAGGAAGTGGTAGTAGTTCAAAGTAGCGACAAGCGGGGTCAGGAAATGGGTATACTGTTAAAAAATGGTCACAGAATTAAATCGGTTAGAACTCATTGTTTTGGTTTGGGCGATAACCCCAACCCAAAAAAGGAGTTCTTTCAATACGAAATCGGCACACCATCCCGTCAAACCATTTGGCTATTGGCCGCTCAATTGCAAGAAGAAACCAAGGACAAGGAAATATCCGATGCCTTTCGCAAAAAAGAGGCTCAAAGGATTGCCGATGTTTACCATGAACTTCGGGAAAGTGGACAAAAAAATATTATAGTTGCAGGAACACTTAACGCAGTCTCTTACTGCGATTCGCTTTCGCCCTTATTTCGCGATACCAAAATGAAGGATGTTACCAGACACCGATTGTTCAAGGCGGATTTTGACGAGGGCCGGGACGCTAATTATTTCCGCTTGGGCGCGTACCGTATGGGGGTAAATATCAAGCAGAAAGATTATCTATTACTTTCGCCAAACCTGTTTGCCAATGTTAAGGATAGCGGTCTTAACCGTAAAGCGGTTTGGCCCGATAAAAAGCCGATGTGGTCTGTCTATCCATCGATGCAATACAAAAAACAGGCTGCAAGTGAGCATCCTGCGGTTTGGGCTTGGATCAATGTTTAGCTTTTAGCTCTGATAAGAGGTTGGCTTTAAGGAACTGCCAAAAAAGACCGAGGATGGCACTTTGATGCAAAAAAAATAGTAAAACAACCATGAATTTTTTAAAAAAAACGGGAACTTTTTAACTCTTGGATATTTGGATGGTGGTCGGCGATTTATTCTTGTTCCCGCAGGTTTTGGCTAAATCTCCGAATAACCTCGTTCCCGACTTCGGTTCCGACCTTGAGTCCTACCTCATTGTCGGTCCGGAAATGAACGCCCCCTTCAAAGCGTGATTCGGAACATTCCAAGGCTAGGTTACGAAACAGCTTACCGTCTTGCGGGAAGATAAATGACAGTACACTGGCCAACGATCCGGCAACGGTAGTGTGACCGGCCAGATAACCCGGGAAGTTCGGGGTGTCGACCAATATCGGCTCGAATTCCGGATCGTACTGGAACGGGCGGATGCCCCAATAATGGTATTTGCCGTCCCAAGCAGCTATGGTGGCGTCGAACCTTGCGGTATGGAAAACCGCATTGGCGAACGCCGATTCCAATGCATCCAGATCGTACTCCAGTATTTTACGCTCGACGAGATTATCCCAAACGGGTTCGCTTTTCCACTTCCAGGCTATATCGCTAGACTTGTATTCCTCGTTGAACCGTCTAAGTTCTTCCATATCCGCCGACTTTCCATGGACGTGTTCACCTTTATCGGAGCCGAGTCCACCGCCTGGGTATGGCTGGATACCATCCCGCTATCGACGCACAGGGCGAATACCTTGTTGAACAAGGTCGCGAAAAGGGATTCCGGGTAGAGTTGCCTCGTCCTGCTGATAGTCGAGTGCCATGGCAGTTCTTCGTCCAGGTCATAGCCCAGAAAATAGAGCACGTCCATTCGCATACTACAATGTTCCACCAGTTTTTGGTCGGAGGTGATGTTCTCGAGGTAACCCGTGATCAACAGCTTGAAAAAGACCACGGGGTCGATCGAGGGGTTACCGGTCCTGCCATAGAGTTCCTTAGTATCCCTATAAAGAAAGCTTAGGTCGAGCGTTTCGCGGAGCCTTCCATAGAGATTTTCCTTCGGGATCCGGTCCGATAACCGGAAGCTGAGGAACAGTTTTCGGTATAGTTCTTTCTTCCTTTCATACCTTCAATTTACGGATTTCCGCACATGGATGAAAGCAAAAAATGGTGTTTGTTGGAGTTCTGCAACAGCCACTTCCGTTTTACAGTACCGTGGAAACTTAGAATTTCGACTTCAAATTCTATCCGGTATCCTGTAACAAATTTCATGTAACTGCGACTTATCCTATTATAAACAAAACAGTTATAGATTGGATAGAAGAATGTCAACGGCTTGTTCTATTTCGACCATATATATATTCATGATTCGTTATTGGAAAAGAAAGGATTTATCGGAAGCTGGGCAACTATTTCCAGTGAAGCTGCGTCTCTATATTTAGAGAAACGATTGAAATTAAACAACCAACGAACATATAAAATGCTAGAAAACCCAAAAGTGAATATCAAGATCAAACTTTCTGCCCTTTGGGCATCAGTCCTGTTTTGTTATTTATATGGTGATTATTTTGAACTTTACGTTCCCGGCAAAGTTGATAGCCTTTTGACCGGCGCGAATATTTTGGATAGTCCGACCAAGTTACTGATAGCATCCATAGTATTGGCAATTCCTTCGATAATGGTCACTTTATCGATTCTTCTAAAACCCAGTATCAATCGAATCCTGAATATCGCTTTCGGAATATTATTTTCATTGATGATGTTGTTCATAGCAATCAACTCATTGACCGCATGGTATGCTTTTTATGTCTTTCTTGCAATATTGGAAAGTCTGATTACATTCTTAATCGTTTGGTATGCTTGGAAATGGCCAAAACAACCAAAAATTTAATTATAGAACTATGACATCAAGAAACAGGACGGCTAGAGTGGCAGGGATACTCTATTTGATTTTAATTATAGGCGGTATAATCAGCCTTGCATACATTCCTTCCCAGTTAATTGTTCGGGAAAGTACGTCAAAAACATTTGAGAACATATCAAATTCTGAAATGTTGTTTCGGCTGGGGATTGTTAGTGGTATTATCACTTTTCTGATTTACATACTTTTACCGTTGGCCCTGTACAAACTATTGCAAGAAGTGAATAAGGCTTACGCCGGCCTTATGGTAATATTTGCATTGGTCAGTGTGCCCATTTTTTTTGTGAACATCCTGAACAAATTCTCTGTCCTGACCCTAATCGACAAGGTGGCATATTTGGAACAAATGGGGGAGGCAGACCTTCAAACACAAGTAATGTTTCACATCGACAGTTATAACAACGGACTTGAACTCTCGCAAATATTCTGGGGTCTTTGGCTGTTCCCTTTTGGATATTTAGTGTACAGATCAGGTTTTTTACCCAAACTTCTAGGGATTCTTTTAATGGCCGGTTGTTTTGGTTATCTGATAACGTTTTTTGGAGGCTTCCTATATCCGGATTTCCACAAAACGATACTTTCAGATATCGTTGGGTATCCCGCTCCTATTGGGGAAATCGGAATCTGTTTGTGGCTTTTAATTATGGGAACCAATAAACTGAACTTTCGTAAGACTGTAGGTGCTAATGCAACTCATGTAAAGCCATAGTCCAACTCGTCGGAGTCTCTATATTTCCCCCGTTCCATAAAGAAATGTTTTACGTGCCTAAATTATAGCATATTGCGAAATGTTTCTTCACAAGAGAAAAGCTATCAATCATTTCTCCCAAACCACATCCTCAGAATTTTTAAGGATTCCGAAATAAATACTTTAAGTAGCACTTTTAGATTCACGAACACATCTTCAAATAATTCCCTCATAACTTCATAACTCAATTTTCAATCCACTTAGAACCGACAACGCAAGCGCAAGTAAATTCTCATCCTCAGTCAGATGTTGCACTTCATCCAGATTGGAGAGGAAACCCAATTCTATCAATACCGCAGGGCAATAATCCACCGTTTCCCTCAATACTTGAAAGTTGGCAAGCTTCACACCCCTGCTTTTAAAACCGATGTTCTGCTTTATCCCTTTTTGAAGCTGATGCGCAAAATGGATAGATTCTCGAATATGTTTCCCTTTTGTGGCTACATATACTTCTAAACCCTTTGCATCCGCGTTGCCGGAATGATTACAATGCAAGGAAACGAATATGTCGGCATTTAAACTTCTTACCATTTTTGCCCTATCCCCCAATGAAATAAGAGTATCGGTATTTCTCGTTAGATATATTTCATAGGATTTCTCGAATAGATTTACATTGAGATTTACTATTTCCTTTGCAATTTTCAGCACCATATCCTTTTCCTGAACCCCATTGATACCGTTTGCCCCGGAATCGGTTCCGCCGTGTCCAGGGTCAATAACGATAATAGTTTTTTTGCCATCGATTGACTGACCAAAACTATCCATTGGCATTAGCCAGAAAATGGGAATCAAAAAAGTGAGCAATCGAATCATAAAATTTTCTTTGACTGCACAATTTTTAAAGAATCGAATCAATCCCTAAGAATCTTCCAAGGTTTAACAGGTTTTCAAGTTAAAGTTTGGGGATTTTCTTCCCTCAGTATCATTCCTTAATAGATTTCGCAAAAGTTTATTCATCAACCGCCCTCATCAGGCATCAAAAACGAACAGTTATGAAAAAATCAATTCCCATGTTGATCGGGTCGCTGCTTACCGCTGCGCCCGCTTTTGCACAAATCGGTGGTATCGAAGATTCGGTAAACGATGTTTCCGATACCATTAGAACAATCTTCCCCATAATCCTCGGTGTCATCTTCCTTATCGGTTTCCTGTTCAACGCCGGGCATTTCTTCGGGGAAAACGCCGACCTCAAAAAAGGGATTACCCGCGTCCTGGTCTTTGTACTCATTGCAGGGGCGGTCGTGGGCATCTTTACTTATCTAATCTCGATCGTAGTCTAATGAGTCCCATCGAGCGCTCAACAAGCCAAGCACTATGAAAAAATTCGAGGTCTATAGGAACATCAGGAAACGGGCGGTCATTTTCGGACTGCCCATTTCATTGTTCGCCTTGATGATGATTTCCATAATCGCTTCGCTCTTGGTCATCATCTTCTCGTTCAGTTTCGGAATCATTATCGGCATATTGATTCTCAATTCGACATTGTTTATCGCTTTGACACGAATGGCAAACAATCCGCAGCTTTTCCAGATAGCAAAAGCTTTCCCAAAAATTATTAGTAACAAAAGAAACTCCGGCTTCGACTATGAAGAAGATTAACCTATCGGCATATCGGCCCATTACGGATATCCGAAACAATATCATATTTGCCAATAATGGTAATGTGGTTCTGTGCTATGAAGGGATATTACCTGAAATCTATTCCCTTTCCGAAAAGGATTTTGAGGATATACACGGGGCTTGGTTTCAGGCGTTAAAATCATCACCCACAGGATGCGTGGTACACAAACAGGACATTTATCTCAAGAAGTCCTATTCCGCCGAACAGCTATCCAACACCACTTTTTTGGAAAAGGCGACCCACCATCATTTCAAGGGACGGGAGTACATGGAGCATAGGTGCCTCCTATTTTTTGTCCTGACCAAAAACAAGGCATTGAACAATCCCAAGTATGTCAATCCGTTCCGCAAGGTTTCCAAAGATATTGTACACAAACTGGATGACAATGTGAACAGTTTTATCGGTTCGGTCAGCGATTCAGTGTCCTTCATCAACAACAGCCGTATGGCATTTGTCTCTCTTAAAACAATTGAA
>NZ_JBGTHY010000513.1:0-9905 GCF_041745955.1 Pricia sp. | reverse complement strand
TGCACCACCACGTGGAGGACCTACAGGACTATCTCGACGAATATTGCTATAGGTTCAACAGGAGCTTCATGAAAGAGGGCATATTCGACAACCTCATGCTCAGGATGGTAAATACCCCTCCGTGCTATGTCAAAAATATTATTGGCTAAATGCCTAAGTCAAATATACAATTTGTCCAAATAGGCTTTAGTAAAGTTTTTCTTCTAAGGAATCCCTCCATTGAATAAAACCCTTTCTATCATCAGAATAATCATGGAGAATTCGGCTAAAACTTACAGGTTGAGATTCCAAATAAGACTGCCTGCCCTGATTTCTAATCATATTCAATGACGAATCTACAGAAGCTAAATGTTCCTTTAAGATCGAGCTATTTTTGTCGAAATGCCAAACGTAGGTGGCTTCTTCAGTATCCAAAGTTTCCAAAATTACATGGAATTGGTGATTGCCCAACAGCAAGAAAACAAAGGAAAATGGATGAAGCACAAATCGAAGTTTTAAAATCGTATGCGCATGATTGTCGGCCAGATAGCGTAGCTGGCGAAAATGTTTTACACTTCTCTTTGAAAGGATTTCCTCCAACAATTCTTGTTCCGATGGGTAAAGTGCTTGAATTCTTTCTTCATGCTGTGCAATATCGGATTTCTCTTTTGAATTTGATTTTTTACCAAAAAAACTTTTCTCTACGAGTCTGAATCGTACACTTTCCAAGACTTCACGGTTTATCCTTTCCAGGTCTCTGGAAATTGCCAATTGTGCAACCAAAACATTATTTTCAAATTCAGCCGAAACTGTTATTTCTACGGTTTTAGAATCCATTACTTTAGTAAAATATGGCTTGAGCACCTCAAACTCTGGGCGTATATAGTCATTCTCAATTTCGAATTCTAGTTCTTTTTGTAACTTGGAACTTTTGTGGGTAAATGCAATTGTACCGAAACGAAAATCGAGCTGCTCTATAGGTACTTTTATAGTTGCCGCCATTGAACTACTTGCTTGTGTCTTGGGAATGGCGGTGGGGATATCGTCAAATAAGGTAGCCTGTCTATCCAGGTTTCGGTAGTAGGTATTTCTTTTGAGAAAAAGCCGATTGAGGTATTCAATCTTATAATCCCTGTAGTCATAAATCAACGGGGCTATTTCGGTACGCTGTACCCTTCCTATATATTGGATCAGTTTCCCTTTGAAAGAAAAGGGATAAACTAAAAACAGACAAGTCGCGTTTTTCAGATCGGTGCCTTCTCCAAAGAATTGTCCTGTGGTAATCAGGATTTGATAGTTTCCTGAATTGAGGATTTTCCATTTTGAACTTCTATCGCTCTCTGAATCGTCTCCACTTAATGCGACAACCTCAAATTTTTGCTTTAAAAACTGGTGTAATGTTGCAATATGTTCTTTTCGTTCTGTAATTACGACCACACGTTTACCAGTATTTACTTCTGAGGTTATATCGGCAACGATGTTTTTGTTCCGTTCCGAATCATGTACCAACACTTTGGACAGGGTTTCGAAAGTATCCGTTTTTGAATTAAAGGGAACATCAAAATCTGTATTCCTAATGATAATCCGTGCTTTTTTGAAGGTTTCAATATCCTGTGGTTTGACGTCGGCTATCAATTCTCCCAAATGGGCAAAAATCAGTTTACCATCGCTATTTTTTCTAAAGGGTGTCGCTGTAAGTCCATATTGGTAATAAGGTGAAAGTTTGGAAATGGTGGCCGCATAGGATTTGGCGGGAATGTGATGACACTCGTCAATAATAACGGTCTTGAATGTTTTTGAAATTTCAGGATTATCTATTTTTTTACCCAGACTTTGAATCATTGCTATTGTAACTTGCTTGCCTATTTTTGCTTTACCCTGACCTATTTTACCAATCTGGTTTTTAGGAATTTTCAGAAAAGCTTCGATTCGTTCCACCCACTGGTTCAAAAGTTGTTTTCTGTGGACAACTATTAATGCGGGTTGGCATTTGTCAGTAATTATTTTTAATCCGATTATAGTTTTTCCAGATCCTGGTGGTGCTGCAATTACCCCAAAGTCCTTTTTAGAAACAGCAGATAGTACCGTTTTCTGGTGTTCGAGCAACTCAGTGCTAAAAGAAAACGGTATGTCTTCCGATTTTTTTCTTTTGTCCTGAAATTCAAAATTGATTTTTTGTTTGTTACAAAACCGAAGTAAGTGTCCGATAGTGCCCCTCGGAAGAACGACTTCATTTTTCGCTTCCGAAACAAGATTGAAATACCTATCGGTGCTCCAAGTATTTCTACCTATTTTCTTCTTTATGAAATAGTCGGGATTTACTACATTGAATGTATCCTTTATAAAATTGACCAATGGTGTAGTCAAACCAGTCTTATTGATTCTAATTTCGTTATCCAAACGAATGACAAGTGTATTCCCGGATAACGAGACCCCAAATTTGTTGGCATCGTTTTTAACCACCTCATTGTATAAAACATCCAGTTCTGCGGGGTTTAGTCTTTTAACCTGTTCTAAGAAATACCACTGATTCTCATAGGGAGTGAAAGATTTTGGGTCTATAAAGCAGCTATTGCCCTGTTCGACATTTGGATTATGCAAGGGCAAGGCTATAAGGTTGCCCAGGCCCTTTCCCGAAAGAAAATCCTGATTGGGGAATAACCTGTCAAAACTTGAAGTTTTATCGAATATGGAAAATATTCCACTTTCTTCGAGTAGTTGTTTAAAAATCGTTCTGCTTTTTACGGCGGGGTAGGCTACTTCAAAAAATATCCAGACATGCCCGCCGTTTCCGGAACGGGAACGCTCCAAATAAGCCGGTATACTTTTGAACTCACAAGCTGACATAAAATCCTTGCATTCCTGTTGCCAGTTTTCCTTATCAAAATCCGCAACTATAAACCAAGATGTATTGTCTTGGAGCATAGGATAAATGCCTATTTGTTGTTCGCCGTCGAAATGTTTGAGAATCTGACCGTCGTTTAGGGGCAAAAAAGATTTTTCGATAAAATTCTTAAACGTTCCCCCATTGATTTTATGCAGCCTATATCGGTAAGGGTCGTAAAAGTAGGCCGGAATATAGCCGCTTTTATTTCCTTTTTCCCATCTGATGGCAAAAACATCGTCCCTTCCTCTAAATAGGGATTTGAATAATTGGATATGTTCTTTGCTTTCTGATTCCAAGGCTATTTTTGATTACTTCGCAATTAGAGTAAAAATAACAATAAATTAGCGGCTATAATTTAGGCCAATGTATTGTTAACTGGCCGTTGGTAAGATAAAGGCGTGAGATGCTTTTTCTGAGTCTTATGCTTTTATGCGCAGAAACATGGACTTGTATGGTAGAAAGGCCCTTTTCTATTTCAGCAGTATTATGTCAAGTTTTGTGCGTAAAAAACCTTGACCTATTAGCCTTTTAGTAACGTTTCAAAAGAATCACATATACAATGCAACTAAAGTTATCAGAGCTTATTAAAATATGTCCAGTTTTTTAATAAATAAACTGGACAATTCCATTTGTTTCATTTCGTGAAGAGATGTTTGTAAACTCTTGATTTCAATAACGATATAACTCATAAAGCAACCAAGAATTCTTATCCACTTATAAAGATTTTTGCCTGAGGCGGGTAGGGGTGAAGCATTTACTTTGTCGGATATTTTCAAAGTCAGTTGTAGTATGCGGATTGACCCCTCTCGGTTACTCCGGGTGATTTAACATTATGTGATAATGTCAAGTTTTTTTGTGCAAAGAACTTGACATCTTATTTACGAAACCTTTTTTATTCAACATGTAGCTTTTTTAAGTGCCTAAGAGCCTCCCTCTCAACTGTATCATAATCTGGTAGATTCTTTATTTGGTCGGCCATAGATTTTTGCCAACGGCCCTTGTATTGTGCTTTTCTTTGTTCAAGTTTTGCGTGAAATTGAGTTGGGTCAATATCCTTACTTGTACACTTGGCTTTAAATTCGTTTACATAAAAATCTATATCCATTTCATGTATCTCCAACAAATACCAAATGTCAAAAAAATCGCGTGCCTGCATACGCTGCATAACCGATCGCATTTTCTCAACTAACACTTCTTCTAAGGAATAACAAAGTAGTTGGTGAGCATCTTGGTCCGAATAACTTAAAAACACATCTTTCAAGACGGGTTCAAATTGAAGTTGCTCACTTCTAGAGATATCTATTTTTACTTTCTTATGCGCCCCTAATCCCCCCAACGGACCTACATAGCTAATATAGAAATTTATTCCACCATCTTCATGTGGGTTATCATCAATAATTTCCAATGGAATATTTGCTTCTTCCAGTATATACTCAAAAGCCTCGGAAAACCATTTGAATATTTCCTCGTTTGTTATTTCGTCATTAAGCAAAGTAAAATCCAAATCTTCGGAAAAACGGTAATCTGCAAAATATACTTTTTTTAGAACCGTCCCCCCTTTGAAAACTAAAGCCTTTGAAAGTTTGTTATGTTGAGAAACACCCTGTAAAATCCAAGATAGCATATAGTCCTTTTCAATCTGTTGATCGCGCACGCCAACCTTACTTGCTTTTTGCTGTATTTCTCCTGGTTTAATCACGTATAGATGGCAGATTTAATTGTTTCAATTTCTAGATTTTGTTGAATACTCCAACGACTTATCAATTGGCCAGATTTAGGTAGTTCTGTGTCCAGTAAGACATATGAAATCGTTTTTTCCTCCTGTAACTTACTTATTATATGTGTTTCGATTTCGAAAGTCTCTAATAGGAACCCCAGTCTTTTGATTACTGCTTGCGATTTGAATTTTTTTGAATATTCAAGTAATTTATCATAATCAATTTTATCTCGAGACATATATATTGCTCTTGCTATTTCTACTATTCCACCTGCATAATCTGGTTTAAATAAGCAATCAACAATTGTTTTTTCTAGGTCTGAACAGAGTACTTTATTGAAACTATCAACCCAGACTTTCTTAAAACCGAAAAAATGTTTTTCATTGTGATAGATAAATTGAAATGGTACATCTTTTACTAATATTGTTGATGGTCTGTGTTGTTTAGAAACAACTATTTGCTCTTTGAGTGAAGGTTGAGTAATCAAGTTATGTAACTGTAACGCCGAATAGTAACCGATATAATAATCGCACTGGCTTACCAGACAGTCTGCCAATAAATGCCATTCAGGCATAAATTCCTCTGGACTTTGTTCATAAGGTATGATATGGTAGACCCCTACCTTTATACGCATCAATAAACCTCTTTTAGTCATATCACTAAGAAGCTTATTCAGTGTTGTTTTACCGGCTTCTGGAAAAATATTTAATGCTTCCGAACTATTAAAACATGTTTTATCCATCTTATTAAAATAAGACAGGAGTTCACTCGATTGTGTCGAAATGTTTTTATGTTTCATAGTTGATTTGTGAGCAGAAAACTCACTACAATGATATAAATAATAAAATGATTGCTAAAATTATTTTGCTATTATCTTTTGTAGTAAAAAAGTGAGCTTAATACTCACTTGGTTGATATAAAACATAATTATCTACTAAAAAGAAAACTGTCCCCAAATCCTTACCCCAAAACTTTGCGCATGGATCCTGTGGAATTTTTGTAGCGTTCCGGCAGATAAGCGTAAAGCAAAAATTCCATAGGGCGCACACTACTTTTGATTTGGAACACTATCTTTTTCCTTTAACCATTTTTGATACGACTGGTAGTGCTCGGGGTTTTGGTCGAAATACCCCCTTAAACTTGATATTACCCTATGTTCCCCTTCTGCAAAGGCTTTTTCCATGACATCGCTTATTCGAGATACTCTAAAAGCTAAATAACCGATGATGACCAGGGATATTATCCAAATCGAATAGTGAATCCATAATTGTGTTTTAGGAACCAATCTTGCCGTGGAAATCTGTTTTTCCATATCGAGAATAGATTCTTGAATCTCGGAGCTTTTGGCTTTTTGGGCCTTTAGGTGTTCTTTCAGCATATACTCTATTTCCGAGATATCAGGTTTTATTTTGATATTGTCCGTATTCTTGGTCAGTTTTTCCAACTTGTCCAAGGACTTGTTGAACCCGTCCAGTTCATCATTCAGAGGCTCCATGACTTCGTCCAGTTTCTTGTATCCCATAACTTTTGTTTTAATATCCGATTCCTCTATCGATAGTTCTTTTTATCGCTTTTTTCAGTATGTTTTTGGCAATGCTTGTAGCGAGGTTAGTGCTCATTTCCACAGTTTTTCCTAGTAGCTGAACCGATTTGCCCACCTCTTTTGGTTTTGCCATTCCCCTGTTCTGTGATAGCTGCCCCATTATTTTTCCCCCGGACATGGAGCGGTGCACCTCGCTGGCCTTAAAATTGCGGCCTTGGTATTCAAGCCTGAACCCCTGTAACCTGTCGGCCTTGTTTATTACAGGAATCACTTCCACGTCCCTTTTCTGCATTGCCTTGATATAACCATCCAACGTTTTAGGCCTTTCGTTCTCCATTACTTTCTGATGAATGTTCTTAATTTCGAGGCGGACTTTTATGGAATCCAGTTCTTTTTCCAATTGCACCTCCCTGGCCGTGGTCAGGCTTATATCCTTGGCCACGTTTTCGGCGGCCAATTGGCTCCGCTTCCCTATAAAACTGTCGTTGTAGGCCTTCCCGTCAAAGCCTATCCGGTTGACATAAAGGTGCACATGGGTATGGGCCCTGTCCCTGTGGACGAAGGCAATGGCCTGCCGCTCCTTCAGCTGCATTTCCTTGATAAACTTTTGGGTCAGTTCGGTCAGTTTCTGCTTGGTGAGGTTCCTGCCGTCCTCCCGTGTCGGGCTGAGTACGAAGCTCAGGGTGTTCTTTTGGCAGCGTGTATTCTGCTCTTGGATGATCTTGAACTCCTCGGTTATCTATTTGGCATCGTTGCCCGCTAGGTGTTGGCTATAGACTACCTCTGCCTGTTTCTCCTGGTTCCATCCGTAGTCCATGGATGCCCCCGTGTGCGCTATGGATTTTCCCTTGCCTATCATCCCCTTATTTCTTGAAATTATATAAGTGTGTCCTGATCTCCTCTGCCAGTTGTGCTACCTCCTTGGCCAGTCTAGGGTTCCGCTTTTTGAACATATTGCCGATACTGGTAAAGTTGTTCTTGTACTTGACCAGCATTTTGTAACTGGCCATCTGTTCCGCCGTCAGACGTTCGATGACCGAATTTCCGAAGGCAGAGCTGCGGCAGTATTCGGAGAGCGAAATTCCGGCCCGCTTCGCCCTTTTTTTGAGCAGCTTCTTTTCGTAGATGGAGCATCGGAACTTGATGTAGGTCCTTTTCATTTCCTTTTGACTTTGCGACCGCCAGGAGCAGAGCAAGACCGTTTTTGTGGCAACAAAAACACATCTTGAATTCCCTGCCCGTTTAAATCGGTTGTACTGCCCATGAGTCATTCATTGATATCCTTAAAACCTTTGTAAAGGGTTGATCGGTCCTCGCATTTCTTGCAATGCCCAATCAGATTGTGGGTGGTCTGTTTTCCGTTCAGATCGTTGTCCAAATAGAGTAGGGTACTGGTGTAACCTTCAATAATCCTCATAGCTTTCTGGACGAATGCCGTGGAGTTCAATACCAAGAAATCATGTTCGGATTCTATATTTTCACTGACCTCCAAAATTGATAATAGGTCGAACATCCCTTCGGTGACAATGAGTTTGGTATGGCCATTTTTGATATGGGTGACGTCCTTTGGCGAACAGGAATTCTTCACATATTTGTTGCGCAGTTCCCATCCCCCGGAGTCGTTCTTCAGTCCAATGGCGAAATAGCTTTTGTCCTTTAACCTGTAATGGACTTCAGTGATATATTTTAAGGCGGTTCTCGGTCCGATATTCCTTGATTTCAAATAATCCTCTAATGCAAAATGGCTCAGTTCTTTGACCTTTGTGATTTGAATTTTGGTGTCGTTTTCTTTCTTCTTAAAAATTGGTTGCTGCTGAAAAGAAAAAGAGGTCTGTCCCGTGTTCAGAAAGTCGAGGGTTTCCTTGACCGAGCATTTGTTGATCAGGCATACCAGGTCGATGACGTTCCCGCCCTTTCCCGCCCCGTGGTCGTACCACCGGTTCAGTTTCTTGGACAATTTGAAAGAGGCTTGGGCCTCTGGCCGGAACGGACTGAGGAACCAAGCTTCTTTCCCGGTCGATCTGGTCGGAAAGTGCCCGAGTTTTGCCAGCGCCCTTTCGATGGGAAAAGCTCGGGCTCTTTCGCACGATAGCCCGTTGGTTCTTTTTCTTTTCAT
Organism: Pricia sp.; assembly: GCF_041745955.1. Classification (NCBI taxonomy): domain Bacteria; kingdom Pseudomonadati; phylum Bacteroidota; class Flavobacteriia; order Flavobacteriales; family Flavobacteriaceae; genus Pricia; species Pricia sp. Next base: position 1,662 of record NZ_JBGTHY010000513.1, on the reverse strand, counting down.
CAGCTTAATTTTTGTCATATTGCTTACCTTCCTACCGATCCCAATGATTACGGGGTCTTTGGCTTAGGTCAGAGCTAATTTTGATGTTACCTATCTTACCATTTAGGTAGGTTAGGTAAGATGGAGTTATAACATCCTACCTATCTTCGTACCCCATTCTTATTGGTTTCTTTTTTCCTTAGGTAACTAGGTAGGTATTATTCCCTATTTTTTGAAAGTTCCAATTCCCAAGGGGTGTCCGTAAAAAGCGGTTTTGCCAGATAGCCGTAGACCTGCCGTTTGGGATGTTTCACTTTTTGATACCCGAACCCCGCGAGCGCACGTCCGATATTGATATGGTTCAACCGCAAATTGAGGCATCCCGTTGCGACCATCACATCGGATGCCGTCCTGAAATCCTTCATATCGTTGGATTTTTCATAGTATTTGGCGATAACTTCCTGTTCCGAGGTCAATTTGGTGTACCTCTTGTTCCGCTCCTCGTTCTCTTTGATATCCTTGATGGATAGTTCGGGGTCGAAGGTAGGGTCGGAATAGGCCAGATGGTAGGCCTGTGACCATACCCCGTTGATATCTGCTTCCTTTGAATATCCAAAATCTATTGTACCCATCAGCTCGAAACAGAGCCAACGGACCGAACCGGTCTCGTCGTTCAGAAAAGAGGACATATTGGTGCTTCCCATAAAAGAACATATCCTTGTCAGGGTCGTGTTCTTACGGTCATAGGGCAGCCGTTCGTTGATGAAGGTCTTGGAGAAGAAGGATTTCAGCGCATTGACATCCTTTTTGGAAAGTACGGCCAGCTCGTCAAGATTGTACAGAAAGTTTCGGCAGAGCTGGATACGGGCATCCTTGTCATTGCTGATATCCTCTGCCATATATTCCGCCAGTTCGGGCGGACAGAGAAATCGGCACCAAGTGGATTTTCCGGAGTTCTGGCCTTGATGGGACAGTACAAAGGCCTGCTTGTTGAAATAGTTGTGTTCCAGCGCGCATTTGATTGTCCGTACCAACCATTTTTTGAAGTGGTAATTGAACGCTTCTTTCTCATAGGTCGGTACATAGGATGCCAGTTTCAGGATATGATCTTCCCCGTCCCATTTGGCCAAGTTTTCAAAGTATTCCCTGATAGGATTGTGTTTGGGTATCCATTCCGAACGGATAAGGATTTCCAGTTTCCCTGTGGGGATATCGACCCCTGCCTTGGCCAGTTCGATGATCAGGGAGTTCAGGTTCAGATACTGCCATTTCTTAGAGCCTTTGAAGGCGATCTGAAAGTCATGGGAGATCTCGTTGTACGTGATGTCATACTTGGCCTCCAAATATTCCATGGTATAGTCGTATACCGTTTTTTTCTTGGCGTCCTTTACCTGGTAAAGGTTATCGCTTTGGTTTTTTGAAATCATCACCTTCTCTTTTTGAAGGTATATTTCAATGCCTCTCCCTTGATTTCGGTATGGGATTTCCGGCTGTTTTGAAGTAACCAATCATTGAGTTTCCTCTTTTCGAAGAAAATCATTTTCCCGTTGGGCTTCGAGTGGGGGATATTTCCCGACGCGGTCAGTTTATAGAGATAGCTTCTCGATATTCCGGTGTAGTCACAGGTTTCCTCGAAGGTCAGCACCTCCTTATTGGCTATTATCAGTTTTTCCAGACGATCTA
>NZ_JBGTHY010000512.1:0-2376 GCF_041745955.1 Pricia sp. | reverse complement strand
GCCATTATCATTGCGGAGAGTTGGACACCCTCGTACGACACCTGGATCAAGACCTTGGAAAACGGAGAGGAAAAACTGAAATCCATAGTCGATAAAATTCCACTGCAAAACCGTATGACCACCACCCAAGAAATTGCCGATACCTGCCTGTTCACTATATCTGACCGTTCATCGCACACCACCGGCCAGTTTATTTTTGTCGATGGGGGCTATGTCCATTTAGACCGTGCTTTGCTGACGAAATAAGGGGCTACGAAAGTCACTGCGTAAACGCAAAACGTGTACAAAAGAAAACGATGGTCATCTGTGAAACCTATGTAAATTCTATCTAAGCTCAAAAAGCTATCCAAAGAACGGAAATCCGAGGTAAACAAATTGGCGTTCAAATCAACTTCCCAGATGATGAACGCCGCTATTTTCGGTCAGATTATCATTCTGATTGTCTTTATTCCTTCGGTCACATATGGCGGGGAATTCGAGAACCTGCAACGGGCGCAAAAGCTGATGGTATGGCCATGATGATACAATTCCAAATCTATTGGACTAAAGTTTGCACACCCTGTGCATTGATTATTTGTTATCTTTGCAACGTGAAAATTATCGCTTTCGTACTATCTTTTTACATTTTAGCGCTCAATGTGCTGCCGTGCAGTGATACCCGTGCGGAGTTCGACGATACGCAGATAGAGGTGGCACTCAGTACGGATTCAGGGCACGACCACGGTGCCTTTGACCTATGCCCCCCATTTTGTAGTTGCCATTGCTGCCATGTACACACCATTGATTTTGGCGCAACGGCTTTCGCGCCTTTGCCTACTCCTATCTCCCAGGAAAACTTCTCACATTTCGAAAGCGTTTCCGATGGAGTAGTCTTTTCATTGTTACAACCTCCCAGGGCTTAATTCAGTTTTTAAGAGGATAGCTGTATCCTTCCACTACCCTATTCATGGGGTTGGTGCCTGTTTCATATGATTTTATGGTTGCCGAAAATCATATTGAAGAAATTAAACTGAATTAAATCCCTTTCTATGATCAATAAAATCATCTCATTTTCCATCAACAATAAATTTGTTGTTGGGCTATTAATAGTGGCACTTGTCGGTACGGGTATTTGGTCGATGGCCACTATCAATCTGGGTTCCGTGCCGGATATTACGAACAATCAAGTACAGGTAATTACGACCGCTCCCAACCTTGGGACGGAAGATATCGAACAATTTGTTACCTACCCTGTTGAGCTGGCAATGGCCAACCTTCCCGATGTAATCGAACTGCGTTCCGTTTCCCGTTTTGGACTTTCGGTGGTAACCATCGTTTTCGAGGATGAGGCGGGAACCTACCTGCCTAGACAGCTGGTACAGGAAAAGCTTACTGAGGTAAGCGATGAAATTCCAGAAGGATTCGGCACGCCTTTTATGGCTCCTATTACAACGGGTCTGGGAGAAATTTATCAGTATTCCATTAAAATAAAAGAGGGGTATGAAAATCAATATGATCCAATGGAGCTCCGTACTATCCAAGATTGGTTGGTAAAACGCCAAATGGCACTGGTGCCGGGCGTGGTAGAGGTCAATGCTGCGGGTGGTTTTGTAAAGCAATATGAGGTCGCCATCAATCCCAATAAGCTAAAGAGCTTTGGCATAACAATGTCGCAAGTTTTTGAAGCCCTTAAATTGAACAATGCCAATACCGGAGGTGCCTATATAGAAAAAAACCACCAGGCCAATTTTATTAGAGGCGAAGGACTTGCCCGTAGCATAGAAGATCTGGAGAATACCGTGGTAGCCTCCCAGAACGGGACGCCCGTGCTGGTACGCGATATCGCGGAAAACGTGGGCTACGGAAACCAGGTGCGTTATGGAGCTTTTACCCAAGATGGCAAAGAAGCCGTTGGGGGGCAGATCTTGATGCTCAAGGGCGAAAGTCCGAGCAATGTGATCGAGAATGTACAGGCCCGAATAGACGAGATTCAAAAATCACTTCCGGAAGGGCTATATATCGAACCTTTTCTAAGCAGGAGCGAACTCATTTCCAGAACCACAGGTACCGTAGAGAAGAATTTAATAGAGGGCTCCCTTATAGTAATCTTTGTATTGGTATTGCTCTTGGGAAGTCTCCGCGGCGGCCTTATTACGGCCTCAGTAATACCACTTTCCCTTTTGTTCGCCTTTATATTGATGAAACAGTTCGGCGTATGGGCAAACCTGATGTCCCTTGGCGCGATCGATTTTGGTATTATCGTGGATGGCGCGGTAATAATCGTGGAAGGTATGGTACTCCACATTCATCAACGGATGAAAAAATCCAAAAAACCTATTGACCAGACAGAAATGGATGAGATAGCCTACGATTCGGCAAGCACGATGATGAACTCCG
>NZ_JBGTHY010000511.1:0-21607 GCF_041745955.1 Pricia sp. | reverse complement strand
CGCAACCATATCGAGGGCAAGTTCGGGCAGGGGAAGAACGCCTACGGGCTCGGGAACATACAGGCCAGAAGAAGGGACACCTCCGAGAGCTGGATCGGTGCGATATTCTTTGTGATGAACCTGGTGTCGTTGGTAAAAATGGCGGACCTTCACGCTATTTTTTACGCCATGTTCAAGAAAGTGTTCCGTTATGGGGAATTTCCCGGCGTCATGAAAGGGCTCTTGAGCAAGGTTTTTGCACCGATCGGAAATGGTCGCCGAAATGTGTCCCGAACCGTAGCGGCCTAGAGTTTATAATCCTTGCGAAAATCAGCAAGCCCTACATTAGTATCCTCATTCATAAATTGATGATTTAAAAATTAAAATGGGTAAATGGCCATTTACTTTTGTAGAATTCTTGGTGAAATGTAACCAGATGAAAATAAAAAAAGCCCCGAAAAGGGATATGTCAGGGTAAAAAAATCAAATGTCAGTCAGAAACTTGAAGAATTCATCCAAATGATCGCGGAATTCTTTGTCGGGAACATTGTCGCTAGAGGCACTTGTCAATCCTTTTTGGGTAACCAGTTTACCTTTATTGTAGATTTTGTTAGACTTCTCGAAAGAAGTTAGCGTTATACCCTTTTTGAGTTTTTTGAGTTTTTCCAGAAGATACTTAAGCTCCGAAAGGTTCATATTAAAATGGACTACCTCATCATGTCCTCTGAAATCCAAAGTCATGATGGTATAGAACTCATCGTAGTTGGTCAATTCTTCGTCCACATATTCATATTTTGTTAGGTAATCGAAATGTTTCCTGAGAACCAAATCGTTCATGTCAAGATTGAAACCTGTCGATTCGTTTTTGGAACGGGATTTCGCCAGATCCGATCTTTTCTCCATCCTCAGTTTTAGGGCAAAGAAAAACAGAATGACAACATATAGTAAAATGGGAACAAGGGACCATAACCAGTCCCCCAAGCTGTTGAACAAGAAAAACGAAACAATCAAAAATGGAACAAAAAACAAAATAGATAAAACGAGAATACCATTATTGCCCTTATCCAAAAAGGATGCTATGCTTGAATTGACTTTCTCTCTTCCAGATAGTACAACCGATAACCCATCCAAAATCTTATCAAGTGGATATTTCGGTTCGGATTGTGCCAGTGATTTCGGAAGCTTTGTGCCAGGCATTTCGGTTCGGACCGTGCCAATAATTACGGTTCGATCTGTGCCGGCCGATCCGGGACAGGGACCAAAACGTTTCGATCTGTGCCAGTTGTGACGGTTCGATCTGTGCCACTTCGGGAGATCAAGTAACTACCTTATCGCGCTAACATATTAGTTTGTTTCTTGTCCGCGTATTGAACTCCCGAAGATTATTTGTCCATATAAGGCATACTAATTCGCATACAATAATCCCAAATTATTTTTTCATTTTCAGGCGAATAATATTTTATGCTCGGCTTCGTTACTTTTTTATTGGAAAAGTATTTACCTGTAAAGTTTTTAAGATTTTTGGAAGTTGCTAAATAAATAGTACTTTCTGCTCCCTGCTCAGGGGTGGTTGCAAATAGCATGGAAAATTTAAATATCAGATCCATCCAGAAACCTTTATCGGCATTTTGCCCAAAACCCGTTTTAATCGTACCGGGATGTAACGAATTTGCAGTAATGCTAAGGTCCTTTTCCTTCAGTTCTCTGGTTAAATGTTGGGTGACCCAAATCAGGTATAGTTTAGAAAGTCCGTAAGCACCACCAAATGTGTAATTTTTCTCTAACTGGATATCACTCAGATCGGGTATGCCGCTCATTTTGTGTGCCGACGAAGAAACGTTGATAATTCGTGCATGCGGACTTTTGGCCAAAGGCTCCAACAACAATTGTGTCAGAAGGAAGGGCGAAAATAGATTTAGCGCAAATGTTTTTTCCAAGCCTTCTTTTGTTGTTTCCCGATCTTCCCCAAACATTGCCCCGGCATTGTTTATCAACACGTCCAATCGCTTGTATTTTTTTTGAACGCTTTGGCCATCTGATTTACCTGAGACAATAAAAGCAAATCAGCCATAACAAAATCAATTTGGCTATTGCCTGTTTCGGACTTGATTTCATCACATACGGCTTCAGTTTTCTTTTTATTTCGTCCATGTACGATGACAGTATGGCCCTGATTTGCCAATACTTTTGCAGTTTCCTTTCTTATCCCGCCGGTGCTTCCTGTAATCAAGATTATTTCGCTTCCCATATTATTACTTAACCAGTTTTTACAATCGATTAATGGTTTTTCATTCTTCTCTTGGATGAACCGTTAAGGGTTCTTGTAGAATGAGGCATAACAATTCGATAAGCGTACTAGTGCGCTTATTTCTTTTTTAAGCGTTCGTTTTATTGAACTTTTTTGGTGTACGGGTTACATCACCTTATTCGCCAAATACCTTTGAACCTCATAAACATCGATGCTTTTGTTGAATTTCTTGCTTACACTTGGTGTATCCTCGCTGGATATCCAAATCTTCAGTTCCGCATCCAAATCAAAAGTACCCGATGTTTCCAATGAAAAGCGTGAAATATTCTTATAGGGTAAAGATTTATATTCAATTTTGCTGCCGGTCAAACCTTGTATATCAACCAAGATCAATCTCTTATCGGTAAACATGAAAATGTCCCTGAACAATGCAAACCCAAGTTCGATCTTCTCATCGTCCAACAGTAACCTACCATATTTTTCATTGAGCTTTTCGGATGATACTTCGCTTGCGTTCCCTAGTAATTTATTGAATAATCCCATAGTGCATTTATGTTTAAGTCGTTGCTTTTTTTGAACTTTATTATTTTATGTTAGTTCCATTTACGTAAATTAAAATCAATTCAGGTCTCGAAGCTGTAAGTACAATATCGGAATACCTATAAACGCTATAAGAACACTCAATATTGAAAGTAAATTCTGCATCATAACAATCTAAATTTTCAAACCTAAAGTTTTGAATTGTTGCGTTAGGTTATTGAATTCTAGGTTCATTTTTTCTTGCCTCTAACAGTTGAATATAATAAAAAGTTATACTATTTCCAGTTTCCCGGGACCGTTAATTTGGCCAATTTTACAATCGTTTATTTGAACTTCCACTGAACAGAACATGTGGTGGCCGTCCCACTTTTGTTAGGAAAAATTTTACTGAAATTTAAGTTTTTTGCCCTAGCATCATATTCCCGGTTAGCCCATTTGCGAATACTTTTGATAATTTGAGCGATAGGATTAAAATAAAAAACGGGCAATTACCAGTGCCCGTTTGATTATATATACTTCATTCCCTTTCATCAGGGCGTCAAAACGACCTTTACACATTTGTCCTTCTTGTTCCTGAACATGTCGTAGGCCTTCGGGGCCTCATCCAATTTCATTCGATGTGTTATGATAAAGGAGGGGTCGATCTTACCCTCGACAACTTTCTGCAACAATGGTTCAAGATAATGCTGCATATGGGTCTGTCCCATCTTGAGGTTAAGGGATTTGTTCATGGCAATACCCATCGGAAGGCCGTCGACCTTGCCTACATATACCCCGGGAATGGATACGTTGCCCGCTTTTTTGCAGGATTTGAAAATTTGTGAGAGGGCATTCGGTTGGGCCTTTTCGATATCGGTGTCGAAACCTTCCGCACCATGGGCCTCGGCACCTACGCAATCGATACAGCAGTCGGGCCCTCTACCATCGGTCATTTCCATCAATCGGGCATATACTTCATCGGCATCTACCGTCCTAATCACTTCGGCATTGCCCTGCCTTTCCGCCATATCCAATCTTTCCTTTACCACATCTATGGCGATCACCCTTCCGGCGCCCAGCATCCATGCACTCTGGATAGCGAACTGGCCTACGGGGCCACATCCCCAGATTGCGACGGTATCCCCTGGTTTAATGTCCGCATTTTCCGCACCCATGTAGCCCGTAGGAAAGATGTCGGAAAGAAAAAGGCTCTGTTCGTCCGTTAGGGAATCGGGAACCTTGATCGGACCAACATCGGCATAGGGAACCCTTACATACTCCGCCTGTCCGCCTGAAAATCCGCCCAGCATATGGGAAAACCCGAAAAGCCCTGAAATGGAATGTCCAAGGTTTTCCTTGCACAGTTCGGCGTTTGGATTCGAATTGTCGCACAGGGAAAATTTATCGTCGTCGCAGTATTCACAATTCCCACAGGCGATCGTAAAAGGTATCACCACCCGGTCCCCTTTTTTGAATTTGTTCACCTCGCTACCGATTTCGACGACCTCGCCCATGAACTCGTGGCCGAGTATATCATTCTCCTTCATAGTGGGGACAAGGCCCGCGTAAAGGTGAAGGTCCGAGCCACATATAGCGGTAGAGGTCACCTTTATTATTATATCTTTTTGATCTTCAATCGTGGGATCGGGAACATTGTCGATTCTGACGTCTTCCCTTCCATGGTAACATAGTGCCTTCATAGTGTTTTTTTTACGTGAGACATAAAAGTATCCCAATAGGACCCGCATCATGTACCCATAAGAGACTATTATTGACCGGAAAAACTGACATTGGTTTCAAGGGGAATCACCGATAGAACTTTTATTCGGCGATATATCCAGAATAATTCGCCCGTATCGCAACAAAAGATTTATCCTTTATTTAGACTTTAGACGGTTATAGTTGTCGATCAGTGCCTCCGAAACTATTCGTGCCTTCTCGTCACTGATCGAATCCAGTACTATGATATGTTTTGAGATATATCCACTGATCAGGACGTTGACTTCCTCACTGGTAAGAAACCCGCCCTCCTTTAGGTTGCCAAGGATGGCAATGTATTTATCGGATTTAACGCCGTCCCTCAACATTTCGTCAATTTAAACTTCTGCCAATTGTTCCGTTGCCCCGTTACGCAATATGTTCCCTACGCTCGCCCAAAAACTCAATAGGGCCCCCGAGGTCCTTTCCGAAAGTGCGGATAGCAGCTTCAGTTTGTTGACAAACCGTTTCACGTTTTCGTCACCGGGGCGGTAGAACGCCATGTTCCATTCGTCGAAATACCTGCTTTCAACGTCGCTTTCCCACAGCAAGGTCACGGAATGGTGCCTTTTATCTGCCTTGATCTTCCGGTATACCTTGAGCACGTCCTTTTTCCTTCCTTCGAGGATCTGGACGAACCTGCTGTTATGATAGACCAGGCAACCTGAAATGTTTCTCGAGGAATTCTCCGCCGTGGCCTCTTCCAGGATCTGGTCGAAATCTTCAAGGCCCAGTCCCGGCCTTGATACGGAATGGTAATTAAGTTGGTACATGTTATTGTTTATCGGAGATTATTGTAATAACAAGACCCTCTGTGATCGGTCGAGATGGATTTGGGCCACTAAGGCCGACGAATATACCATAAATTGTTGGATGTGGCTAAAAAGGGCGGAAAACGGTCAGTAATCTGTAGAAAGCCAAAATGTGGGACATGAAATCTGGCCACCTAAAAGTGGGACTCGGTAAAAGGTAAGGAAAAAATAACCCTATTTATTATTCGCCATAAGATGATTGATTTTTACCGATAGGAAGGTCACGTCCGTCTAGTATGAATTAGGTCAGAGCGATATATCCAATGGCATAAATTCAATGATTCAACTCTAGCTACCTATTGGCCGAAGTTTCATTCTCTCCGGCCCCTTTTACGAATGGCCAATGGTAGGCCGGTCCAAACGCCGTACAATTTGACAAATATGCTGTTGATGAATTTTTAGAAATGGAGGATAATTCTTGAGGGAAAGAAAAGCATGAAAACTGCGAAACTTGGACGGGCCAACGAATCTATTCACCATAGGCAATTGTTGTCATCAATGCATTTTCGGCCTGCCGGGAGTCCAATCGGGTATGCTGTACCACTAATGGCAGATTTGATCGGATAACTGCGGCATAATCGATATCCATCGGTATGGGCTCCGGATTTTTGAGGTCGTTAAAACGTAAATGGTATGTTCTTCGCGGTGCAACGGTAACCCATAAGGTCCGACCGGCTCCCTATCGTCGAAATAGATGTATATCCCTATGTGTGCTTCCGTTTCTCCAATATTTAGGATGTAGGCCGTTTCATGGCTCGTAAACTCGGGATCGGAGCCGGTTCCGTAAGAAGGAATGTAGCCCTCGGATATCATCCATGTCTTTTTTCCAATGTGTCCCAACTTTCTTCCCGATCTGTTCATTCAACATCGATAAACTATTTTGTCCCGCTGACTGAACCTTCGTACGAAATGCGATAGATGATACCGTTCTCATCGTCCGACATCAATATGGAGCCGTCCTTCAGTTCCAGAAGGCCGACCAATCTACCGTACTGCGATTTTCCGTCCTCGCTCAGGAATCCCGAAACGAGGTCGCCCGAGCCTGTCGGCTCGCCGTCCTTGAAATCGATATATATCAGCTTGTATCCGGATGGGGGGTTGCGGTTCCAAGACCCTCTGAAGGTCACTAATGCCCTTGAGCCGAAATCTTTCGGGAACATTTTTCCCCGGTAGAAAATCATGTCGAGTGGGGCGCTATGTGCGGTAAAGAGCATTTTAGGTTCTGTCGTACCCTGTGCATATTCCGACCAGTCCATGTCCTTGGGCTCGTCCGCCCTGTTGTACTTTCCGTCCGCGTAGATATAGGGCCAACCATAATCGTTTCCCTCTGTCAATTCGTTCAGTTCCTCTTGCTGGTCATTGTCCCCCAGCCAGTCGATTCCGTGGTCCATTCCATAAAGGGAACCGGTTCCGGGCTGCCAGTCGAAACCTATGGTATTGCGCAGTCCCTTCGCATAGATGGTGCGCGATTTGGTCCTGGGATCGAGCTTGATGATCGTGGCGCTCTCCTCGCTGGTCTCGTCACAGGCGTTGCAGGTACTGCCTATGGAAACGTAAAGCATTCCGTCCGGCCCCATGGCAAGGGTGCGATTGGCATGCTGGCCACCATCGGGCAGACCTTCCGCTATCGTTTCCAGGTCTCCGATCCCTCCCGTATTGTCCACTTCTGACCTATATACATCGTTTACCGCAACAATGTAAACGGTATCGTTTTTGATTTCTATGCCATGTACGCCCTTTTTGGTGAGAACGACATCGCTCCTGTCCGACCTACCGTCGTTATCGGAATCGGTAAGGCGGACTATGTCGCCGCCCCTACGCGTAACGTATACCTGTCCTTTTGAATTAAGAGCCATCATCCTGGGCTTCCCGAGGTTTTCCGCATAGACGGCGATCTTGAATCCTTTCGCTACGGTCAGGTCCTTTATGAACGAGGCAGTCGGCTTTGCCTTTTTGGGCTTGTAGATGTGCCCAACAATTTCTTGCTCAATAAGCTCTCCCCTCTGCTGCGCGGTAAGGAGACAAGCGCCAAGTACCGCAATTGCAGTGAATAGCTTCCTCCTTAGGTTTATTTTTTCCATTAAGTAAAATATTATCGGTAAAAGTCTAAAGGTATATTCGATCGGCCCCATATGATAATCCGTACGCGTATATTTTTACCTTGAACGAGAACGGGGGCAACCACTTTATTTATGACTTTCGCTTTGATTGAAAAATCTGTTGCTATAAGAATATTTAGATGGCATTTACAAATACCCATGAAGACGACGCCATTTGCGAATGGAGCAAATCGCCTAAAAAATCAAGTCTAATTTTTTGCAGTTACAAGGTTGTTATTTATACAAAAAAATCATGCGAGGGCAGAACAACATGTGTAACCTTCACTGTAGTGAAACCGAAGAAATCGAAAAAATCTGTTCCGCACAAGCGCTGTTGACCTATATCCTTATGGATGGCACTGTCCACTTTTACATTTGCCTTACTAATTGTCCATCTTTTTGTTGCAAGTCCACATATACCCATATCAGAATATCGGACAACGGCATAGGGTTCGACAATGACTTTTCGGAAAAGATATTCGAAGTTTTCCAAAGGTTGCACGGGAGGGAAAGTACAGGGGCACCGGGATCGGCCTTGCCATTGTCAAAAAGATAGCGGAGAACCATAAAGCGTTCGTCACGGCTACGGGAGAACCGGGCCAGGGAACGGAAATTAATATTTATTTACCCGTAAAGAATTCCGGAAATTCCGGAAAACAACATGATGTAGGCTAATTTATCCTAATCTCTCCGCACGTCCTTCATCAACCATAGGTCCAAGGTTTCATCACCATCCTCATGTAGTACGGAAATATCGCCGGTAGTCTCGAACACAACCGCCTTTACTTGGGACAACCGGGTAACGTTCGCCTCCCTCAACTTGGAGCGAAGGTCTCCACGGGTTACCCTTGCCTTCCGAAGATTGTCCTCGATAACGCGATTCCCGTCCATAAGCAACAGGGGGGAATTGTCCATCAGGTTACGGACCGTTTTGTTCCTACGCGCAAAGGCGGCACCGATTTGCAGCAAATAGACGGCAACCAGTCCCGCAATACCCTGTAACATGCTCACCGATGAGGAAAGAACCGTAGTCGCGATGATGGAGCCCACGGCCACGGTCATGGCAAAATCGAAGCTCGAAATTTTGGAAAAACTACGTTTGCCACAGATACGGGTCATGATGATCACCGAAATATAGATGCCCAATGCGCTAAAGATGATCAGGCCGAAGGAGGTCCAGGTAAGTTCGAATAGTTTATCCACCATATGCGCAGTTTAGGCCATAAGCATTTTTACGAACTGCCCAATTGCAGTATCCCAACAACCAAGGCTATAAAAATTACGAACGCAAGGACCACGATGATGGTAGTCCACGGAAACCTGTTCTTGGGCACCTCGGTGGTCTGGTTCCTGACCTTTCCATCGTCTTTTTGCTTCGTTGGCATAGGCGCGCTTTCGCTTGCCTTCATCTTTGTCTTGCCGATATCATCGTTCATCTCGAATATTTTAGGCCTTTCGTTTTAATAAAGTCCGAACCATTCCCATTTGTAAATCAATTTATAGTTCCATTGAACCTAGAAGGGCAAGGTGACGATACCGCCCCCAATGGCCGCAACGGCGGAGATGATCGTTGTCAGCACCAGCCACCAAGCCGCGGAAGCGGCGGTAAGACGCGCATGTTCGGCCTGTATTACCGCCTTTCTTTCCAAGATCTTGACCTGCTCATGGGCCTTGGCCTCTATCCGGCCGATTTTGTCCAAAACCTGATTTTTGGTATCGGAAAAGGTTTTCACGATGCTGTCGACCTGTTCATCGCTGACATACTTGTTATTGGTGACCAGTGCGCGCAACGTATCCGTATCGAAGGACGAGGCGCGGTTCCTTATGATGTCCAGACTGTCCTTGGGATTGTCGAGAATTTTCCGCACATCGTCCTTAAGGAGCGAATAGTCCAGTTCCCTGCGGCCGGTCCCCTCGAAAAAACCTTCCACGCGGCCCTCGATTTTCTTGACCAGCCCGTTCTCGTTCTCGGCATCGAACTCATGGGACACGCTCCTTACCATATCGGTCGCCCGGTCTGCGTACTTTTCGAGGTCCTCCTTTTTCAGGGCCGTGTTCGAGGATAGCGCGTCGATAATGTTTTCCCTATCAAGGCCCTTTGCACGATCCGTAAGGATGGAGGCCACCATCTTGGGATGGTCCAATATCGCCCGGAAAGCCGTCTTGATCTTTTCGGGGGAGAAATCGCCCACCGCCGAACTGGAAAGGTATTCTTTTATCTGTTCGGTCCGCTTGTCGAGTTCCCCCCTATCCATTGAAGAAAGTTCCTCGACCACGTTTATGGCCCCTTCCATACTGTTTTCGCCTTCTCTGTACTTTTGGGTTATCGTATCCAAGGTCCGTTGCAATTTTTCGGCCTTCGATTTTTTACCGGGATCGGAACTTTTACTGTTTTCCGAAATCAATTTGGTCAGGACTTGTTGTACCGCCATCCATTTTCCGGAGGTGTTTTTACCGGAGGATTTTTTGGCGATATCCTCAAGGTCGTTCTTTAGATTATCATAGTCCGGAATTTTGCTGTCCACACGGTCCAGGAAGTTGTCCAGTACATCCGAAACCTTGTCCATATCGAATCCGGAATCGAACTCTGAGCGCACCTTATCGATCGTATGTTCAAGGACGTTCTCAATCTTCTTGTCGGGGGAGGCGGTGAACATCGATGATATCGCACCTGCGGAGGACTTTAGCCCCGAGGTCACGGCAGTGAACAGGTTGCCCAGAAGCGAACCGACGATCCGCGTCTCCAAGTAGAACAGGATCAAAAAGAAGAGTCCCCATATGACCAGCGCGGTAGTCGTGTTCGTGGCCGATGTCTCCACCATGTTTATATTGAGCGCCAGTGCGGTGGCACCGAAAAGGGCGATGGAGGTGGTCACCAGGCTCCATATCCCGAACGCGGTGGTGATCTTTACCCCGGCCGCCATGTCCGGGGAGGAATCCTGGTCGAACTCATGGCCGTTCGGATCATCGTCGCTCACGGGCCGCACTTTGGCTTTCACATAGCTTTTCTTGACATCGCCGATCGCCGTTATCCCCGCGGCCACGGAAACCGCCGTCAGAATGAACTGGAAGGCGAGGGCGAGGATGACACCGGCGGCGATGGTAATAAAAAAATTGGAATCTACAATTAGGTTATCGGCCACTGGCACTTGCAATAATGGTAGCGAGAATAAATGAAATGTACCGAGAAAGTTTAAAGTGTCCATATCTCAAGTATTATTAAGTTATTAGTGTTAAGAAAGTTTAAAATTGGCAAGCATGTCTCAAATTGAAACATTTTGATATCAAAACCGCTATTCGGAAGAATTAATTGAAGGATTAATTTTTGACCGGATGACTACAATTGGTTGTGTTGATCAATTTCTTACACAACGCCAAAATTATCTTCCGGACCCAAAGGGGTAGCCATGGTAATCATCGGACAATAAGATAGATTACCAACACTACGACGGCAACTATTATCCAAAATGTAGTGTTCTGCTTTTTTGGATTGTTCCAGAATCCCATAACCCTTAAATTTTATACTTCCGTTTTTTAATAGAAAAAAAGGACTCAATCCCAGGACTTTATCCTATTGTATATATTATTTCCATAATGCTGCCAAATTGGGTTATCAACGAATCAGGTGAAATCCATTGAGCTCAGATTTATTTTTAAATTGAAGGCAGGGGGCAGATTTCGCCTCCCCCTGCCAATCAATCTAAAAACAATGGTAAACCGATTATATTTGAAATCCCAGTATTACATATTTGTCCTCTAGGATAAGCTACCCTTTAGCCTTGTTGTCGGAACTATGATTTCGCTTCCTTGTTTAGACGGCCTTCGGCCAAGTCATCCAAAACCTGGTCAGCATCGTATTCCTCGTCCAAAGTTTCCTGAAGTTTTTCCGCGATATCGTCATGGCCCAGTTCCTTCGCATAGCGTACCGCTGTCCCATAACCGGATATTTCATAATGCTCCACCCGCTGTGCTTCCGCGATCAGCCCGGCATCCATAACATCATCGTCCTCGGCCTCGTCGATAAAGCCTTCCGCTTCCTTTATCAGCCCTTCCATGGCCTTGCATTTCTCGCCATTGGGGTCGATATCCAGTTCCTTGCAGATTTCTTCCAACCGCTTCTTCTGTCCCTTTGTCTCCTCAAGGTGGCTACCGAAGGCTTCTTTGAGTTTACTGTCGTTGGCGTTCGATTTCATCTTGGGCAAGGCCTCGATAAGCTGCTTCTCGGCACTATACAGGTCTTTGAGCTGATGTTCGAAAAGTTCGTTTAGATTTTTCATGTTTCAAGGGTTTTAAAAATTAATTTCCGGTGCTAATCTATCGAACACTTTAGGTCGGGCTTAATTCTATTAAAATTATTATTGACCTTAAAACATCCAGGTCCATTTATATTCGCTCCTTTGGTTTGAATTGGAAATACCTATCCGATTTTCACTGATGGCATAATCGATTAATACCGATTCAGTTAAAATCCCTTGTAATCGGAGTAAACTATCCGGTATAACAAAATTAATTTTATAACTATTAACCTAAAAAAAGTGATTATGGACAAGAACAGAAATTACAGCGAAACGGATGAGGAGAACGATGATTTATGGGGCAGTCGAATTATGATGACGTAAATGATGAGAATCGTACTGATGACGATTATGATAATGATGATTCCGACACCGATTATGAAGATATGGAGGACAAATGGTACGAAATCGAGGAGGATTACAGAAACCGGTATTCCGATATTACCGACGATGACGTCAAGGTCGAACCGGGCCGCTTTGACAGGACCATGGAACGGATCGGTCGGAGAAGGGGGAAGTCGCCGGGGGAAGTCCGGGACGAAATCGAAAATTGGTAGTTGAACAGTTAAGTTTTAGCTGGACCGTCGCCCGAACCGGTGACGGTCCTTTGGTACACATAAGAGGGAGAAAAAACAGCTATGAAAGAAGACAGAACGCTCGAAAGGGAGCAACAGAAAGAACAACCGGGGAAACAGCACAAGATGGACAAGGCCCCGGAAACCATTCGTGAAGATTATAAGGGGAGCGAAAAGCTCAACGGTAAGGTAGCCCTGATAACCGGTGGTGACAGCGGTATCGGAAAAAGCGCCGCCGTACACTTCGCCCGGGAAGGAGCGGACGTGGCCATTATTTATCTTGAAGAGGACAGGGATGCGGAGGATGCCAAACGCGCCATTGAGGTCGAGGGCAAAAAGTGCCTTCTGGTCAAGGGCGATGTCAGGAAGGAGGAGTTCTGTAAAAATGCCGTTCAACGGACCGTGGATACATTCGGCAGACTGAACGTTGTGGTCAACAATGCGGCGGTGCAGTTTCCCGAGGAAAACATTCAGGAAATCAGCACCGAAAACCTGCACCGAACCTTCGAGACCAACATTTACGCCTATTTCTACATCGTACAGGCCGCAGTGGAACATCTTAAGAATGGTGACACCATTATCAATACCACTTCCGTTACCGCATACCGCGGCTCCCCGCACCTTATCGATTATGCGAGTACAAAAGGGGCCATCGTCGCCTTTACCAGAAGCCTTTCCGGCATGTTGGCGGGAAAAGGGATCCGCGTGAACGCGGTCGCCCCCGGCCCCGTATGGACCCCATTGATTCCGGCAACCTTCGACAGGGAAAAGCTCAAGGATTTTGGAAAGGACGTGCCTATGGGCCGTCCAGGTCAGCCATCCGAACTGGGGCCCGCCTATGTGTTCCTTGCCTGCAAGGATAGTAGTTATATGACAGGCCAAGTGCTCCACATCAACGGGGGCGAAATCATCGGGGGCTAATGTTACATCCCAACACTGCTTTAGGCTATATCGATGATACCATCGGCCATGGTGTCATAGCGACCCGTTTGATACCCGCCGGGACGATTACCTGGGTCCTTGATGACCTTGATATGGAGTTTACTCCGGAAGAAATAGGCAAAATGCCCCGCCAACAAAAAGAATATATGGAAACCTATTGCTATCGCAACAACAAGGGAAACCATATATTGTGCTGGGATTATTCAAGGTTCGTGAACCATAGTTTCGATTCGAACTGCCTGTCCACTGCCTATGATTTTGAGATAGCGGTACGCGATATCCAGCCCGGCGAGCAATTGACCGACGACTACGGATACCTGAACGTGGAATTTCCCTTTGAGCCCGTCGATGAAGGTCTACGGCGAAAAATCGTTAGGCCCGACGACCTTTTGCACTTCCATAGGGAGTGGGACGAAAGTCTGATAGGCGTCTTTTCCCGAATTTTGGAACATCCCCAGGCGTTGCGGGAATATTTCAGTGAAGAACAATGGCAAAATATCAGGGATGTGGCATTCGGAACAAGGGAAATGGAATCGATTTTGCGGAACCATTATTTCCCGAAAAGGATTTCTTCGTTTTAGGGTTGAACATTTAGGTTGTCAAAACTATTTCATAGCGTCAATAATTCTCGATTTTAGTTCCATTATGGATAGTTTCATCGAATTCCCGTTTGTAAATGCGGACAAGGAGCAAGAAAAGGCTCAAGAGCAATGGGCAGAAGATGAGCCCTATGAAACCGAACAGGGGTACGCCAATGATGACCCCTATAAAAGTGATAAGGGGATGTACATCGTCCAATTTTTTGAGAACATAGAGACGAATGAGATTGTCCGTACTCCCCACGACCACTATCCCGTATATCAGAACGCCCCAAGCTTGAAAATCCTTTCCCGCCGCCAGCGATAGTATGAAGACCGGAAGGATGCCTATAAAGGTTCCGATAAAAGGTATCATGGAACCCCCACGGCCACGATTACGAACCAGAAAAATGGGCGTTCCACACCGAAAATGAAGAACCCGATCAACGCGATCACGCCCTGTGCCACAGCGACCAAGGGAATGCCGAGGGCATTAGAGCGTACCATGGACGAAATTTCATCGCCAATTCTCTTGAAATTTTTGCCTATCAACGGGGACATCTCCATATAGAAACTTCCTCAGATCCTTTTTGACGGTAAACATGAAGAAAAGCAAGAAGTACATGATCGCCAACGAAATGAATACGGTGAAGGTGCCACCGGCCGCATTTTTCAGGTTTTCGGCCAACCATCCAGAAATGGCATTGCCATCTATCTGTGAAGTAATGTCGTAGCCCAGCCTTTCCTCCCATACCTCTAGGTTGTTTCTTATCGTATAGATCAGTTGGTCCGAATTTCCGAGGGCACTGCCGATTCTTTTTCCCATCATAAGGGCGATGCCCGTAATGGGCAAAAGGATGCCCACAAAAGAGAGGACCATCAAGAGACCAGCCCCCGAGTGTGCGGTTCCAGCCCTTTTCTGCCCATTTTTCATCCATTTCCTAAACAGGACATACATGGTGATAGCACCGAGTATACCCGCAAGGGTAGGGAAGCAGCTCCCATAGTATCAACGTTGCCATGGTTCCGATGAGCAGCAGAACGAACAATTGTCTGACAATACTATAATCGATGGGTCTTTCCATGTACAGGATTGAAGTGTTAAAGTATGGGTCAAAAATCCTCCAACCTTTAACCTAAACTTGGCCAACTAAGGATTGGGAACAAACTCGTTTGAAGGCCTGTTTGCAAAAAGATCATGAAATGCACTGTAATGACCTTCCGCAAGCCCGAATATCGGGAAAAAAAAGCACCGGACCAGAGCAATTCTGGATTCGGTGCTTTAATCAACCAATCACAAATTTTATAGTCTTGTGGCCGATTCGTCGTAGTAAACGATATCCTCATGTCCGGCTAGATAGTTACGATCCTCCTCATTGTTAGGTTCGACCGAGATGATAATCTTGCCCTCTTCCAGATAGTCAACATATTCAGCGGATTTCTCGTCCGAAAGCCCGGCCTTTGTCAAGGCCCCGATCAGTGCTCCACCGGCGCCGCCGATTCCCGCGCCCGCAAATGCTGCGGCCAATGGCCCAGCGATAACCAATCCAATGCCCGGCAGGACAATACTAGTGCCTATGGCGGCTATCGCCCCAGCAATGGCACCGACCGTACCGCCTATCGCGCTGCCGGCCCCTGCACCTTTCAAGGCTTCGCCACCGGTGCTTTCGTGTTCGCCATCGTAATACTTGTCCTTGGTCTCCTTGGACATCAAAATGGTGATGTCGTCCTTGTCGTACCCCCGCTTTACCAATTGATCATAGTAGGCATGCGCGGTTTCGGTATTGTGGAATACCCTGTCTATCCTTCTGTCTGAAAATCTGTTTTCGCTCATAATATTTGCTTTTTTAGTTTAAAGTATAAATATATAGTTACCTGTCAATTTCCGATGTTTCATTACGACCGATTATTAACACGAAAGCCTTTGTATCTCATCTAGGGTTTACCAATATGCCAATACAGCTTCGATAAATATGGACATTCCCAAGTTATTGTTACCTGTCTTGCCGTTCCGGTCTTTGCTCCAACGATTTTAGTGCGGACTGAAAATAAACAAGGTTAGACTCCGCTTCCTTTCTATGTTTGGACAAAAGGTTCTTTAGTTCGCTGTCGATGTCCTCGCGGGCAAAAAGATTATTATAGTCGTCCTCCTTGTTCCTTTCGCCCTTGATCAGACATTCCAATAAGGCCTGGAGATCTTTTGAATCCGGAAGTGGCCGCGGGACCCATCCAATGGTCTGTTGGTCGGTATGCCGCTCCGTAGTCTGGACATCGCCCCCCATATCGGAAATAGCCTTTATAAGCCTTTCGGATTCCTTTTTCGCCACCTTGGCGAATTCATCTAGTTTATCGGCCGTTGCACCGTGTGTTGACGTTTGGGACAACTGTCGGAATGCCTCCTGATGGTCCAGCGTCTTGGTCAATATCATATTAAGCTCATCGATTATGCTCTTTTCCATTGTAAAATTATTTAACGTTATTATTTTTTGAATTAGGTATCCACTATTATTTTGAATCAGTATAGGAAAAAGGACTTGAAACTTTTGCCGCTCTCAAACGATTATGCAATCCGTACACTTTATCGATAATAAAACGCAATCGTCGCCCCGAACAGGATATGGGCCACAATCAACTGTGCCATGAACAAGGGGAAATCTATTTTGGGCGGATCATGGTGTACGGCGAACATCACGGTCCATCCGATTATACCCATTATGCCGAGGGCCGTACCAAGCAACATCCCATTTAGGGTTGTCAAATGAATCCCGCTAATCGAACGAAAGGCGACCATTACCGCCGCGAACAGTACACCTATCACGTAATGTGCCGCCCATCCAAAAATATGGTTGTCTCCGATTTTCGCATCAAAATGGACGGAGGTGCTTATCAAGCGATTGAGATATTTCGGCTCGCCCAAATCCTTGCCGGTAACTGTCTCGACAAAAATGGTGAACAGCGTCATTGCCGTAGTGCCGATAAGCCCCGATATTAGGATATTGATTATAGTTGTCGACATACCGCCTCTTTGAACATGAACATTTGGATATAATGGTCGAATATGACTATGAAGGTTGCCCAGAATTGCAAAAAACAGTTCCTCAACCAATCTGACGTAGTTATAATTTTGGACACCATTCAGAAGTTTTTCTTTTGAACCATTGCATCATTTTCTCATTTGCTAATCGAATGAGATGTTAAAGATAATTGGATTAATTGTTTGTAATTGACCGTGACGGTTTTAAAACTAGCACATTGGATTAGTATATCGGATTACAGAACCATAAACGTCGACCAAAATTCATCGTTCGCTTTATGGGAAGTAGCGGTTTATTGGTATATTCACTAAAAAATAAAAAATGAGATCTATTTGGAACGGGTCCATCAGCTTCGGTCTGGTGTCAATACCCATAAAACTGTTCTCGGGCTCCGAGGAAAGGGCACTGGACCTCGATATGCTCGATAGTCATGACGGGGAGAGGATCCGATATAAAAGAGTAAACGAGAAAACCGGCAAGGAAGTCGAATGGAAGGATATTGTCAAAGGCTATAAAAAGGACGATAAGTACATCATTTTAGAGAAGGAGGACTTCGAGAACGCCAATATGAAAAAGAGCAAGACCATAGATATCGAGCAGTTCATCAAGTCCGATGAAGTTGCCGATGTATTGTTCAAGAAACCCTATTTCATAAAGCCCCAAAAAGGTGGGGAAAAATCATATGCCCTATTGCGGGACGCACTCAAAAAGACCGAGAAATTAGGTGTCGCCACGTTCGTTATGCGACAAAAGGAGCATCTTTCATTGATCGGGATCTACAAGGATGCACTGGTGCTGCACATCATCCGTTTCGAGGAGGAGATAAGGGATACGGCCGAACTGGAGCTGCCGACCGAGAAAATCGGAAAAAAGGAACTTGATATGGCCATCTCCCTGATCGACCAGTACACGGAAGAATTCGATTTTTCGAAGTTCGAGGACGTATACAACGAACAACTCCTGAAGATTATCGAATCGAAATCTTCCGGAAAAACCGCAAAGTCAGAGAAGTTCGATGCCAAACCGACGCCCGCCAAAGATTTGATGGCACAACTAAAAGCCAGTCTGGAGAAACGAAAGAAAGCCGCATCATAGTCCAATGTCACAATTATGGGGCATAATTTTTTAATGCCGGTCCACTTACGCATAGCGTATTCGTTAAATTCTGAAAATCTTTATCATGGGTCTTGAGGAATACAATAAGAAACGGAACTTTACGCAGACCCCCGAGCCTAGCGGGGGGGATATCGCCCGTACGGAAACCCAACGTTTTGTCGTACAGCGCCACCAGGCTCGAAAACTGCATTACGATCTGCGGTTGGAAATCAACGGCTCCCTAAAAAGCTGGGCCGTGCCAAAAGGTCCTTCCATGAACCCCTCAGATAAACGGTTGGCTGTTCGTACCGAGGACCATCCCCTGAAATACCTTGATTTTCACGGTACCATTCCCAAGGGCAATTATGGTGCTGGGGAAATGATTGTCTGGGATTCGGGTGTCTTTGAAATCGACCGAACGGAACTGGACCTATCGGCTAATGCCCAATTGTTAAAGGGCAACCTTAAAATTATCTTCCGGGGGAAGAAACTCCGGGGACATTTTGCCCTTGTCCAAACCGGGGAACGGAACGGCAGGGAAAATTGGCTGTTCATCAAAAAGAAGGACGGTTTTTCAACAAATATCCCTTATGATGCGGAAGCATTGTTACCCATTTCGGGGAACCTTCAACGGTCAAAGCCGAAAAAAATCATCCCGGGCCAAATCCTACAACCGATGTTGGCAGGTTCCCGGAAAGAAATCTTCAATGACCCCGATTGGATCTACGAACTGAAATGGGACGGATATCGTGTATTGGCCCATGTTACTAAAAAGGGGGTATTCCTTCAATCCCGAAACGGGATCGACCTGGGCCTCAAATTCCGGGTTCTGGCAGAGGAACTGGAACAGATCGAAAACGAAACGATTTTGGACGGTGAAGTGGTAGTTCTCAACGAGGAAGGCGTATCGGTCTTTGGAGAACTCCAGAATTATCCGGACAGTAAGGGCTTCCTGCGCTTCTACGTTTTCGATATGCTATTCTTGAACGGCCATAGTATGCTCGAACTACCGTTGCGCAATAGGAAAAGCCTGATACCCCAAGTGGTTGAAAATCTAAATATTACCCGGTATTGTGACCATATAGAGGCGATGGGGACCGCTCTTTTCGAAAAGGCGTTGGAATCCGGTATGGAGGGCGTTATGGCCAAACAAATCGATTCCGACTACTCCCCGGGCGCGCGGACCGAAAAATGGCTGAAAATAAAATCGGTCGACAATATCGATGCCTTGATCTGTGGTTACACCGACTCCGTCAAAGGCGGTTCGGTTTTCGGTTCCCTAATCTTAGGGGTCGAAGAAGATGGCAAGCTCGTCTATGTCGGCAATTGTGGCACCGGTTTTTCCGAAGCCTATCGTAAGGAATTGTTGAAGATATTCGAACCTTACCGGACGGATAAAAACCCGTTCAAAAAAAAATTGTCATTAAAGGGAAGAAGACCGAACTGGTTGGAACCTGGACTGGTATGCGAGGTGAAATATTCGGAAAGGACCAAGAACGGCCTGCTGCGAAATCCCGTTTTCAAAAGGTTGAAGGACGGCCCCGCCGTCCTAAAAAACCCGACACCGGACCGACCCACGACCGCATCCCCCACCTCACCGTCCATAACGGGCCAAATCCTTGACATAGACAGCCTTCCCGTGTCGCTGACGCATCTCGATAAAGTGTACTGGCCCGAATCGGGCATGACCAAATACGACCTGATCGATTACTACATCCAAATGTCGGATACCATTCTTCCACATCTCACGGATAGACCCCAGAGCCTCCACCGCCATCCCAATGGCATAACTGGGGACGGATTCTACCAAAAGGATAATGAAAGCGTACCCGAATGGATGGAGACGGCCACTATCCATTCAAAATCCTCGGAACGAGATATCGATTACCTGCTCTGCCAAAACACCGCATCGTTGATCTATATGGCGAATTTGGGATGTATCGAGATCAATCCATGGAATTCGAGGGTCGGACAGTTGGACCGTCCCGATTACGGTATTATCGATCTGGATCCACCGGAAGGTATGGATTTCGCCAATGTCGTCAAGGTAGCGCAGGAATTCGGGAAAATACTCGATATTGCGGATATACCGGGATATTGCAAAACTTCCGGTTCCAAGGGGCTCCACATCTTTGTGCCCATGGGCGCACAGTATACCTATGAAGAGGTACGGAACTTCATCAAACTGCTGTGCCATTTTGTGGAGGCGCGTCTCCCTGAAATTTCGACCTTGGAACGCCGTATCAAGAACAGGAATGGAAAAATATATCTGGACTATCTGCAGAACCGTAAAGGCCAGACCATAGCATCGGTATATTCTGTTCGGCCCTTGCCCAATGCCCCCGTGTCGGCACCTGTCGCATGGGAAGAGCTGGATGGACGAATCACCCCCCGTCAGTTTACCATTAAAAACATGCCATCACGTATCGAGGAAATCGGGGACCTGTTCGAACCGATGGGGAAATTTACCTGTGACATGGAATCATGGTTGCAGAACCTTGATGGGGTCGAATAATTTTATTTTTTTGAACCATGGAAATGACTAATGCAACGAACTGCTATACTAAAACCGATTCATGGGGAAATCGAGAAAGTTACTGATGATAATTCTATATTCGGCCTTAATACTTTTGGCGGTTGGCTCGATACTTTCCGTGTTCCGGAATACTGAAAGTCGGTACTTAAAGATGCTCGATTTTCCACGTATCCAATTCTTCACCCTCTCGTTGTTCAGCCTGGGTATATTTAAATTGACCACAAAAAGGTGGCACCGGTATGATTTTGCCATTATCGCCGGACTGCTCATAGGCCTTTTCGTCAACGGTTTTTTCCTGATCGATTATACGGGCCTGGTTCCCGCCAAAGAAAAGGAGCATGTCATCGATGCCTACTCGTTCGAGCTCGGAAAGTGCAATCACGACCATATCAAGGAACGTATGTTATGGCTTTTGGCACAGATAGACGACGGCCTTTCCAAAAAAGTGGCCGGTAACCTGGGGATGGAAATTCCCAACGATATTGAAAGACCGATCAATCGGGCCATAGGTGCGGATGCCGAAATCGAGGAGCAGCCGATATTTCCGTTTATGAATTCATAGAGAATATCCCAAAGAACGAGGACGCCAACGATAATCTCGGTGCACCTTGATTACAGGGTAGTATGGTTGGGGAACGCAACCTTAAAATCAAAAATGGAAATGGCCCGATTCATATCGGGCCATTTTTATAACTAGATTATTCCGATGGATTAAATCTTGGGGGAACGGTTACAATGTATAGATCTGACAGCTATATCCGGGTATATTTAGTTTTCCGGTCCATTGTTTACCGTCGGTACCAGCTTCTATAATGGACATTCCTTCCACATCAATATCCAAAAAATCTTTATCATAGCCTTTCCAACTGCTATCGAACCGAAGTTGCCAATTACGGTTTTCCTCCATACCGATACCATAATCAATGAAATCACGGCTGCTGAAATTGAAGACCATTAATACTGGTTCACCATTCCCCCGCACGTATGACAATATTTTCGTATCGTTGTTAAAATGGCCGATTTTCAAATCTTGTTCCCGAAGCCCAAAACTTCCCTTCGATTTCCCCGTGCGCAGGGCTATAACATCACCCACCAAATTTTTGATTCCCTTGAGCCTCTCATATTTATCCCAATCC
>NZ_JBGTHY010000510.1:0-5070 GCF_041745955.1 Pricia sp. | reverse complement strand
GGACTAGAAATCAGCACAAAATAAAATGGGTGGTCGGTTACTTCCTCCCACCCGTAAAGATTGGTAACCCCTTCGTGTTCGGACGCTGGTTTTGAAGAACGGAGCGCATATATTTCGACTTTTGGGTGGATTTCACGCAAGACATGAATATGCTTCTGTGCGATAGAGCCCAAACCGATAATCAGTACTTTCATCCGTTAGCAGCTATAGCGTTATTTTGTTATGGGCCAAGAGATATTCCATAATATCGAAATCAATGGGCTCATCCAAATCAAAACAGACATGGTCCATTAAAAAAAGAAGGCTCCGCTCGGTAATAGCCGAGTTTAGGCCGTTTTCAAAGAAAAGCTTTCGGTAAAAATAGAACGACGCATTCATATCGTAAACTAGGGGTGCAGATTGCCTGGAACGACTATCACTAGGCTTCACCAACCTACAATACCCCTCTTCGTCAACCTCAACCACATTGAAATACGGATTTTTATGCGGTTTCGAAACCGAAAAAAGATTTAGGGCCTCTTTATCGGCCAACAATTTATCAAGCCCATCGTCCAAATCTTTTTGGGTTCTTAAAGGAGAAGTAATGTCAAGATCTAATAGGATATCGTATGTTTTTTTTAAGCTTGCCTCTTGATAATTCAGAATGTCGTTTAGTACGTCGATTTTGCCAACGGTATCGTTTGCCAAATAATCAGGTCTTACATATTCGGTGTTGAGACCATATTCGTTAGCAATCGAAATGATTTCAGCATCATCGGTGGAAAGGGCGATATCTACGCTTTTGCGGTTTTGGGCAAACTGTTGGGCGTGGTCAATAGAATATGCTAACAAAGGTTTACCGTTAAGCATCTTAATATTCTTTCCGGGAATGCCTTTTGAACCTCCTCTACCGCAAAGTGTTATTAGAATATTCATCAAAATTTGATTTGTTGCAGGTCTCTTTGCGCTTTTTCAAAATCTTCGTGCTTGCCGATATCGAGCCAGTATCCGGATAATGGGTATGAAATAATTTTTTTGCAATCTGCTATCAAGGCTTTCATCAAATCAGTCGCATCGAAAAAAGTGCTCTTCGGCAAATAGGACAAGGCGGATTTTTTAATTAGGTAAATCCCTCCATTAGAGTAATAAGTATACGTCGGTTTCTCCTTTAAACTTACGACATGTCCATTACTCGTTTCCAGTACACCGTACGGTATATTTACTTGATATGGAATGGTGACGACCGATAAATCAGCCTCCTGCTTTTTAAAATCTAAAAAAAAATGCTCATAATCGAGGTTGGTAAGAATATCTGAATTAGTCAACAAAACATAGTCATGTCGAAAGTCTTCGATTTTAGAAACGGCTCCGATAGTACCCATAGGTTCATTTTCCCAGACGTATTTAATATTGATGTTTTTTGACATACCGTTTCCAAAATAATCTTCAATTTGTTCCCCGAGGTACTTTACCGAAACCCAATAATCGTCAATCCCATATAAAGTCAAGCGGTCCAGATTATGCTCCATAATTGGTTTGCCACCGATTTTTAGCAAGGGTTTCGGGGTGTCTTCTGTCAAAGGTCTAAGACGAGACCCTATTCCACCTGCCATAATAACCGCATCTACCGGTAAATAGGATCGAAGCACCCTAAAATTAATAACATTGACAATTCTATTCTCGTGGTCGACTACGGGCAAGATTTTATATTGCCCTTCTCTATACTCGATGATTTTTTCGATATGTTGCTCCCCTTTTCGCACAAATTTCGGATTGTGCTGTATTACTTCATTTACGGTATTTTCAATAGAAATGCCCTTGATTAGCCCTCTTCTGATATCGCCGTCGGTCAACGAGCCCAACAAGACATCTTCCTTGTCGGCCACGAACAGGATAGCATCGCTAGCTAAGTCGTTTAACTTCACTAACGCCTGTTTCACCGTGCTTTCAGATAGAATAATGTGGTCTCTAAAGTTTCTCAAACGCTATGTTTTTTAAATCGTAAAATGTTTTTTTTGTCTTGGTGATATCAAATCTATGCAATTGTTTTACGATTTCTTCGGTGGTATGACCCTCTCCATAAAGATTCTTTTGGCTCTTAATTGATTTTCGGAAACATGGGTCTTGAGATTTGCTGATCGCTTCTGATATGGCTTTAAAGTTGGGCTCGCAATGAATGACACTATCCGGAGCCAACCTTCCCTTCTGCCGATCGCCTATATTTATTGTCGGGATTTTAAAATAGGGGACTTCCAATATACCGCTCGATGAGTTTCCGATTACAAAAGTAACATATTGAAGTGCGGAAAGATAACGCAACTGCCCTAAGGATGGAAAAGCTATTGCCTTGTCCGGATTTTTAGACACATAATCATCGATCATTTCAATGATAACTAGACCATCCCGATCTGAGTTGGGCTTGGTGAAAATTAAGGTGGTTTTTTCCAAACGGTCGAGTGCCTCTAGCAGTTCCCCAAACTGGAAGCTTGCCGTCGCATTTTCAAGCGTTACCGGATGAAAAGTAATCAATGCCGATTTTTTATCCAACGGTTTTGAAATGGACTTTTCAAAAGTTTTTTTATCGTAAAGCTCAAGCTTTCTTATACTATCTATACCTATTGCGCCTACATTGAAGACCCTATCGGGATGTTCCCCCAATTGTATCACACGGTTTCGATACGTTTCGGTCGAGGTAAAATGAAGTTGGCTCATTTTAGTCAGAGCGTGCCTAATGTATTCGTCATATGCGCCTTCCGTGGTCTCTCCTCCATGAATATGGGCGACAGGAATGTTCGCGATAACTGCTGCTATTACAGCCGATAAGATTTCGCTCCGATCGCCAAGAACCACCAAAATATCGGGTTTTATTTCATCAAAAACATCGGCGAAACCTATTAGAACCGTCCCCATTGCCTTAGTTACTGCTACCGAAGTATCCCCATCAAGACCGTCTTCTACCATGGCATCTATGGTAAAACCATCCTCTTCTATTTGTTTATAGGTATTCCCGAATTTGGGCGTCAGATGCATTCCTGTTACCAACAAAGAAAGCTGCATGCTTTTTTCGGATTCGATTGCGCTTAACAACGGCTTTAAAAGCCCATATTCGGCACGTGAACCGGTAACGACCGCAATTTTTCTCATATCAAATCGTCTTCGCTATAGTCCCTTGTTGCTTTTGTTCCAATTATTTCGTCCCATTGCATGGGAGAAATACCGGTTCCCGGCCGCTTAATGGTAAGGTTTTGTTCGGTAAAAACCTCCCCCTTGATAATGTTATTATTTGCCACTATGCTTTTTCTAGCGATGGCTTTGTTTTTCATTTCGCTCGGGCTCGGTTCTTTTTTACCATGGCCAAGTGAAAGTTCAATATTCCGTATGGCCTTGACCATGTCAATCAGTTCATTTGGCTCTAAGGATGCCCTATGATCGGGACCGGGCAAGGTTCGGTCAAGGGTAAAATGTTTTTCGATAACCGTAGCTCCCAATGCCACTGCCGCAATGGGCACTTCGATACCCAAGGTGTGATCCGAATACCCGATATTTACCCCCAATTTTTCTCCAATAGTGCCCATTGCCCGTAGATTGACATCTTCCATGGGTGTCGGATACTCGGTGTTACAATGTAATATGGTCACATTCTTTTTGTCGACACCCTCATGGAGTATAATATTCAGAGCGTCCTCTACCTCCTTTAAATCTGCCATTCCCGTAGAAATGATGATATTTTCCCCCAGAGAACCGATTTTCTTCAGATAGGGCAGATTGGTGATTTCACCAGATGGCACCTTGAACAATCGTATACCCAACTCGTAAAGAAAATCTAGACTATCAAGATCAAAGCCAGTGGACAAGAAATTTATCCCCTTCGATTTACAATAGGCAATAAGTTCAAAATGTTGGTCTTTGCTAAGTTCCAATCTTTGGAGCATCACCAATTGGGTGTCGGTAGCGTCTTTGGTGTTTTTTATTTGGTAATCTGCCTTTTGAGCGCTCTTGCTCACCAATTTTTTGGAATTGAAGGTCTGGAATTTCACATAATCTACGCCTGCTTCGGCGGCTACATCGATCAGTTTTTTGGCAAGCGCCATATCACCATTATGGTTTACCCCGGCCTCGGCAATTATTACTGTTTTATTCTTCATTTAGCTAATCATTTTACCTGGATTACCTACCCACGTCTGGCCATCAGGTATATTTCGAAGTATAACCGCTCCTGCTCCGATAACGACATCGTTACCGATAGTTACACCCTGCTTGATTACGGAATTGGCCCCCACAAAAACGTTGCTACCAACGGTGACATCACCGGCCAAAACCGCTCCCGGAGCGATATGCGTAAAATCACCTATTTTACATTCGTGTTCTATCAGAGCACCGCTATTCACGATACATCCTTTACCTATAACCGCCATACTATTGATTACTGCTTTTGGTGCGATAAGTGTGGAATCGCCAATTAACGCCATGGAAGAAACCGATGCGCTTGGGTCGACGAGTAGAATTTGATTTAACGCATTCGCTTCAATAAAATCTATGGTTTTTCTACGCAAGACATTTGAGCCAATGGATGCGAAAACATAGGCCTCCTTTGTTATTTTTTTAATGTTCGTTTCATGTTCGTACCCAAGAAAATGTAATCTGTAAGGGTCAATTACATTTTTTTTCGTATCAAAGTAACCTCTAATGGAAAAATCATTGGACAAGGCCACATCAATGACGGTATAAGCATGTCCGGAATACCCTAAAATGTATAATATTTTTGGAGCTGCTTCAATCAAAGTCCGCGCGTTTTTAAGTTATGTCGAATTATTTTAATAACGTATACAATCTTATAATGCTAAACATAATTAGAAGTTAGTGCAATTTTAGATAGATACAAAATTCCTGACAAAGCGTGTAAGCAAAGAAATCCGAATACTATTATTTTTTTTATGGATAGCGGTTCCTTAGCCAAAAGTTTCGGGGTCAAAAAAGACACCGTCGATAAAAATAATAGATAAGTGCAGATGACAGTTTGCCACATAAAGTTGCCATGGTTCATCCGCGGGCCAGTCTCTTTAACAAATGCAAAAATAGTAATCCCGAAAA
>NZ_JBGTHY010000509.1:0-2110 GCF_041745955.1 Pricia sp. | reverse complement strand
AGCTTTTTTGATCGAGATTTATTTTAGTACCCCCGACTCTAGGATGAAGATGAATGAAAGCTTTCTGTTTATCTGTCTTTCCTTTGCTCAATGTATCGATTATTTGAACCTCGGCATTCTTTGTTTTGAATGTTCTGGTATGCAGGATATTCAGATTTTTATAGCCGTTGTGTGTTGCTTTAACTTCGTTGGCGCCCTCTTTTAGATTGCTGATTTTCGCCCTTTTTGCGACTCGAAAACCGCCCCATACTTGAGTTTGGTCAATGCCATCAACGACCACGGTGTTGTGGGCGCTCGTACCCCTTTGCTTTTGTCGAAGTTCATCTTTTTCATAGGTAGATACACCGGTATCTACTACAATAGGTTGCCCATCACAATATAGTTCGAAACTAAAAGTATCGGCCTGCGCATGGCCCGGTTGATAGGTCGGCCCAACATTTCCCACATCGACAAAGAGCTCGTATCGGTCACCATGATATTTTCGATAGCCAGAATCTGAGAGACTTGAACTTTTCCACTCTACGCCTAAGTTTTTTCCATATTCGAATAGTTGGTTCGATTTTGGTGCTATAGCGTATGCACTGTCGTTGACCATTGGGATATTTCCACTGGAAAAGGTTACCGTTTGAAGCCAAGAAAGCATTTGTACGGCAATTTCCCTCAAAAATGCTTCAAAACCGGTCTTATTCCATGGATTCCCCATTTCCAATGCTATACAATCCAACAAACGATGTAACATAATTTGATGATACATGGGAGACAATTCAAAATGTGCCCCATCATGTAGTACTTGACGTCTTAGTTCTTTGGTTAGAATTTGTTCTGCTTTTTTGTAAAAGGTTTCGTTCTGAAAATAATAGGCCCCAAAAAATAAGGCAAACCCATTTTCCAATACATGGTTGCCCAACAGATGATATTCTATATTGTGCGTTAAACGATTGTAGTCGTTGAAGAGGGCTTGATTGATTTCTTGATTTTGTATTTTATGTTTGGAGAGAAATTTTATCCAATTTATACCTCTTAGTGATATCGGATAGGGCTCCTTAGCATCCATCAGCATCCTATTTTGGCGAATATGGTCTTCTATCAATCGCAATCCATCTTCCTGTACTATATGTTCTTGGTTCAGAAAGTCGAAATAATTAAGGTTGTAGGTCCACAACTTTCCGAATTCCGAAAAATTCCAATCGATTTCATTTTCAAATTGGTGCGACAGGTTGAGAAAAACAAATTTGCCATCCCCATAAAAACTGTCCGAATATAAAAATGAATCCATCCAAAACAGGGGCTGCACAGTATTACGTAACGGCGAATCGTAAGACCTTTTAAAAAATCTATTGCGCAGCGTATAGTATACCCGATAATAGACCTGTTTAAGCTTCAAGTATTTAATGGTATGGAAGAGAAGGGTCAGTCTACCGGTATCCATTGGCCTTGTTTCAAAGATTCAATGGCCGCAAAGGAGGCCTTGGTCGTATTAACGATCTCATCAAAAGGAATAATCGGTACGCCGCCTTTTATTTGCTGTTCGATAAGTGCTCGGAACTGATTATAATGCCCCTTATCTTGGCTTGACTTTTTCTTGGCGCCTTTGAACCCATATCCCTTCAACTTTCGCCAATTGTCCATAACGAGCGTGCGTTCTTGTGAGTATACTTCGACCCGCTCTTTGGAATAGGCCTTGCTGCCATTCGCAAAATAATTGATAACCGCATTAGTACCATTTTCATATCGCAGAAGAATACTTGCATTATCCGTATTTTCATTAGGGTTAACGCCCATGGCGTTCATACAGACCGCCGTAACCTTCGACCCTGCCAGATAGGTGCATAAGTCGATATAGTGACAGGCCTCTCCGATAATTCTGCCGCCGCCGACCTCCATATCATGTACCCAAACGTCGGCTGGAATAAAACCGGCATTCATAGTAGCAACAATATTCATCGGTGTTTTGTCATTACCTAAAAGGTGTTTCATTTTTTTGGCCAAGGGTGCGAAACGTCTGTTGAAGCCTACGGATACATTTACGTTCCGCTTTTTGTATTCGGTGACGATATCTTCAAGTTCGGAAGGTTCGAGTGCCAATGGTTTTTCTACAAAAACACTTTTT
>NZ_JBGTHY010000508.1:0-22945 GCF_041745955.1 Pricia sp. | reverse complement strand
TTCAAAACTTAAATCCAGCATACCCAAAGATATGTGCTGGATTTTTAATACCATGCATTTCGATTTTATTTGCACCTAATATGTTATTCTGTACTATAATTTATATTATGTAAAATAGAACATTTGAATCCTCACAAGGTTGAAATATATACCTCCATCCTATTCCTCATCTGCCTGTTCGCTTTATACATCTTCAATGCGATGTGATTTTACCATTCGCAGATAAATTAAAGTATCCTCACGAAAGGAATCAAAGTTTTTGAGATGTACCTTCAGCATTCTTGCGCAGCGTAGCAAGGCACTAGTGTCGTTCTTCAATGT
This sequence comes from Pricia sp., assembly GCF_041745955.1. Classification (NCBI taxonomy): domain Bacteria; kingdom Pseudomonadati; phylum Bacteroidota; class Flavobacteriia; order Flavobacteriales; family Flavobacteriaceae; genus Pricia; species Pricia sp. The sequence goes on along the minus strand of NZ_JBGTHY010000508.1, from coordinate 22,624 downwards.
GTGGCCAATTTTAATGTTCGCATCACGAAGTCGCTCGGCACTATCCCTTAAACGGTTCAATTGAACGAACTGCTCATAGGTTTTTGGCTCACAGACATAAGAACGAAGCTTGCCGTAGTACTGTGCAATATCTATTTGGTTACGTTTTAAGCGCTGCAGTTGCACCTCGCTCTTAGGTATTTGTGCCGTGTCTAATAATTCAGTTGCTATTATTCTCATCTCAATCGTTGTAGTTAACGTCTTGCTATGCATCAAAATTAATCATATTAGAACCTCTAAATACGGATTAACCGAATCTTAACTATTATTTTACCTATTTTTCGGGAAACCGTAACATTTGACCATTTCTTTGTAAATCTTACAATTTACTTGCCTGTTCCTCAGGAAGATCTAATTAACTAAGCACGCCTAATAAACTAGGTGTACATGGAAGTACGAAATCGCAAATCGTGCGTTATGCATAATATAAGAATATAGCCTGTACAGAAATAGAAAATCATACGGCAAGCTAAAAACTGCAGATTTTCAGTGACCAATGCATTTTGTGCGATAATCCGCTACCCCATCCTTTAATTGATCGAATTTCAAGAATTGTTGTTTTGCCTTCTCGATATGGTCACTAACCGCCTTACGTTGTTCCCTTAATTTATCGATGATTTCCGTGTTCGTATCACTCAGCTTGTCCATTCCCTTCTTTAAGGTTTCGATATATTCGAACAGGCCGTATGTTTTGGGTTCACAACGATAGGAATCGAGTTGTCCTCGCAATTGTACAAGGTCTTTTTGGGTTCTTTCAAGGCGGATTACCAAAGCGTTTTTTTCGCTTTCGCGGATGTTGGGAGAATGCTCCGTTGGAGTTTTCATGGGACGAGGATTTAGGTTGTTCAATCATTTTCAATAGGTAGGGTCTATAGTGTTATCGGTTATATCTATTAAAGTTATGAAAAAAAATAATTCGAATTGGATTTACTACACAGAAATTTCTGACTTTAACAGTACGTTTACTTAACCTTTACCTTCATTTAAGAAATGAATGGATAAATTAGAAAACAGATAGGAAACCTACCGCTTTCGGAAAAAAAGCAAGTGCAAAGTCAAAAAATAATGTGTTTCGGCCCCTCTCGTTTTAAAGTAAATAGTACATTGCATTTATAGATTTAAAAATTATAACAATTATGGATATAAACTTTGAATACCACGACGTTCAGGCCAGTCCACGTCTCGAAGAATTGGCAACAAAGAAAATTAATACACTGGTAGATAAATACGATTTTATCATTCGGGCCGATGTGTTTTTTAAAACTGAAAACACATCTTCCGACGAAACGGGGATGATTTGTAATATACGCATCAGCGCACCCGGCCCACGGCTTTTTGCCGAAGCAAGCCACGATAGCTTTGAGGCCTCTATTAAAGAGTCGGTCAATGATTTAGATAGGCAATTGAAAAAAAGGAAGGAGAAAATGAAATCCCATTAACTGGATTCAAAAAGCCACATATTAATAAAGCCATCGGTTTCCGATGGCTTTTATAGTGTACAAGCAAGTAGTTTTCGAATGGAACCTGTTTTTTACGGAAATAATATCCTAATATTCATACAGTCCTTACAGATTTTGGTATTCGATACCTCGGATGTTTTTTATCAAGATGGTTCATTCGTCTTCTCCGAACTTGATATCCGCAAAGGTTTTGAAAAGTCTGGGCGAAAAGGGACTTTCAATCAGGTCATTGATTAACTTTTCACGTTTCCGTTCCGAAATATCCATGGTATCCAGAATATCCATTTTTGTTCGGATTTCCGTAAAACGTTCTGCTTTAAGGCGCTCGCGTTCGCTAGAGGTCAAAATCAATTCGGGCTCAAAACGCTCCATAATCGTATATTTTTTCACCGCTTGCCCCTCCCCTGCCAATACGTAATTCGATTCTTGGGCCGATAGGGTCAACACTCCAAGAAAACCTACGCAGCTAGTTATTAGGTCTAGATATTTTTTCATTACCATCAATGTTTAATGTTCATGGTAAAGATATCCATTCCGGTTAAAAACTTCCTGCTTCTTAAGATGACCCTGCCGACAAAAATGTCCCTTTGTCGAATAAATACAATATGCCGTGACCTTGCTTACGAAATATTCAACATCGAACGTAATTCTTGTTGATCGGTGCTTATACCATATACTTTCTGATCGACTTCCATGGCATTCGTTGCCGCGAGGTCGCCCACATAGATAGGGACAAAACCGATGTCGGTAATCAAATTCTCTGTCGCCTCCCTGCTCTTGGCGTCCTGTGCCGCAAAAGGTATCGCCATCGGGTTTTGGGTATCGAATGCGCGTTGCTTCAAATCTTTGGCCTGAATAGTGTTGAAAGCCTTGGCGGTTAGGGCTGTCGAAAACTTCATTGCCGTATACTCAGAAGCATTGCGGTTATCGTCGCGGACTTCTTGTGCCATCTCACCGTCACGTTCCGGATATGGGTTCGTAGCATCGATAATCACCTTGCCACCGTATTCACCGGCATACAGCTCGGCGGTTTCATCGATATCCTTAAAGGGGATTGCCAAAAGATAAACATCGGCATTTGCCTCGAAGGCTTTGGCCACAGAAACAGCCTTGGCTGCACCTTCGCTCTCCCGCACCAAATTATTGAGCTCCTCAGGATGTCGGGAACTGAACAGCACCTCATGACCGGCCTTGGCCCAGTGCTTCCCCAATGTTCCACCAATATTTCCACTTCCTATTATTCCTATTTTCATACTATATGTTTTAGTGTCATTCCCGCAAAGGCGGGAATTTGTTTGATCAACGGTTTTATTATTGCTCTTTATTTTCAACCGAATCGACCACCATGGCTATCGGCTGTATTCTAGATTTTATCAGCGCGGATGAGAAATTCACTTAGTTTTCTCTCAAAAAGACGGGTTTTTTGTTTCTGAAGACACCCATTCATCCTTAAAGGCAAACTGACTTTGAGGGATGCGTTCCCGCTTTGCCGATTCCTGGTCCTGAAGGTCTTCACTTAAATCATCAAGTTCCCCACCATAATACCCTAAGGCAATTGCCGTTGTAATATGATATCCATCAGGAATATCGAAATCCTTATGTGCTTTTTTCCAATCCACACCGGCCATATGATGCAGTGCTATACCCATATATTGTGCTTGTACGGTCATACTTCCCAAACTCAGTCCCAAGTCATGAAGGGCATGAAAATTTTCATCCCCCTTGTCATTTTTTTCTTTATAGCCCGTAAGCATTAAAATAGGGGCATTGACCGCCCACTTTTGGTTAAAGTCACTAAGACATTCCACAATCTTATCGTAACCATCAGTTCCCTTGCGGGTATAAATAAAGCGCCAAGGCTGTAAATTCGATGAACTCGCGGACCAACGTACGGCCTCGAACAATCGGTTGAGGTCCTCATCGGAAACTTCCCTATCACTAAAGGTCCGAGGGCTGTAGCGTTGTTTCAACAAAGCATAAATTTCATGGTCGTTGTCAGCTATTTTATCCAAGGCCAACTGCCGCCTTTCATTCATATGTTCAGTGTCTTTCATATACTAATTATTTAGACATAAACTTAGGATATAACCTAGATACTATTTGACGCTACCCATTTGTTTTTTGATGGCATCGGAATTCAGAAATTACAGTTGTCGCAGAATATCGCTAGATGGAGAACACTGCTGTGCCCCTTGCATCCGTAGCGCAGTTTGGTTTAATTGTAAAAGAGTTCAAACCCTTTGCGATAGTATCAAGCGTAGCCCTAAAAATGTTTACCTTAGCCGCTGCAAAATTCTAGTTTATGTGGGTTTGGATAAGTTTTATCGCAGTAGTCATTGTTTTCTTGGCCCTTGACCTAGGGGTGTTCCATAAAAACGACCATGTCATAAAAAGTAAGGAAGCTGGTATTTGGACCTCCATTTGGGTCACCGTGGCCCTTGGTTTTAGCGGGGTTATCTATTGGCTGTTTTCCGAAGGTCTTGTCGAAAATCCAACGGGCCTCACCCCGAACTCTGCTGTACTAAAATATGTTACCGGATATTTAATCGAACTTTCGTTGAGTATCGACAATGTTTTTGTCATCGCTGTCATTTTTTCTTCCTTTAAGATTCCTGCATTATATCAACATCGCGTGCTATTCTGGGGTATTCTGGGTGCTATTGTTTTCAGGGGATTGATGATCCTCTTCGGGGTCGCGCTCATCAATAAATTTGAATGGATAATTTATGTTTTCGGGGTTTTTCTGCTCATTACAGCTTTCAAGATGCTAAAATCCGACGAGCATGCGAGCGATCCTAGAAATTCGTGGTTATTTCGGCAGTTGAAAAAAGTAATACCTATTACTACCGAAAGGCACGGCCATGATTTTTTTATAAACCGCATGGGGGTTATTGCCGCCACTCCCCTATTTGTGGCTCTAATAGTTATCGAACTCACGGATATACTTTTTGCGTTGGACAGTATTCCCGCCATCTTGGCCATTACCGCCGACCCGTTTATCGTATTCAGCTCTAACATATTGGCGATTTTGGGTCTGCGGTCCATGTACTTTTTGATTTCGAGGATGTTACAAAAATTCCGCTATATCAATTATAGCCTTGTGGTCATCTTGTCATTTGTCGGCTTAAAAATGCTGTTTTCCCATCAAATCGAACTTCCCGAATGGGTGTCTTTGACCGTTATAGCGGTTTCTTTGGCCGCCGGTATTGTGGCGTCTTTACTGATTTCGGAGAAAAGTGGTGAAAAACCCTCCGAAAATTAGCTGTTCTTCAGATAAGACTATTTTAAATTGTTTTTGGGATAATTTACTTTAAATTTTAGTAGTACCCTGCGGATTATTTACGCCCTTCAACACTTCAACTATGCAAAACGACATCACGGTTGCGGAATCCCTGACCTCATTTTACGACCGGTTTATCGAACAATTGCCCGGTATCGGTATGGGTCTTCTTATTATTATTTTAGGATTATTAATCGGTTCTTGGCTGGGCGGGTTTGCCAGAAAACGTTTGGTAGCAAAGACCAATGACCCGTTGATGAGCCGTTTTTTGGGTAAGGCCATCAAATACACGCTCATCATAATCGCCATTATGCTGGCCCTAAATGCCGCCGGTTTAGGTGCGGTCGCGGCCGGTATACTTACCGCAGCAGGGGCCAGCGCAGTTGTACTCGGCTCTGCCTTCAAGGATATCGGCGAAAATTTTATCGCCGGAATCATTTTGGCCTTTAGCCGCCCCTTCGATGTGAACGATACCGTGATGATAGGGGATAACTTCGGAAAGGTAAAGGCCCTGGAATTCCGCTATACCAAACTAAAGACCTTTGATGGTAAGGATGTTTATATTCCCAATGGCGATGTATTGACTACACCGGTCACCAATTACACCGAGGATGGTTTTTTCCGATGGGATTTTATAATCGGTATTGCCTATGAGGATAATATCGAAGGCGCCAAAAAAACAGTATTGGAAGCCCTAAGAAAAGAACCCGGGGTTATTGAGGATGAAGAGCACGAAAATTTTGTTATAGAGGATGAATTGGCCACAAGTACCGTCAACCTGAAAGTCTTCTTTTGGGTAGACACGAAAGACTTTAGACGGATGGCACTGATTACCAAGGGCAACGTAGTAAAAAACGTAAAGGAAGCCCTAGAGGAAGCCGGATACTACATGCCCGCCGATATTCATGAAATTAAACTCTATGGTGGTGAAACGGAATTTCCGGTTCGGTTGGCATCTGGAAAGAAGGAGGAGTGAGGCTTGCAAAAACCACCCACTGCCACCGTCAATTGCCACTTATGACGCCAACTTTTCCTTAAAATCATTGATTACCCCACCTTTCATCAGCAGATTGATCTGCCGTTCGCTCAAGCTATGCCGTACAGTAATATCGAATTCTTCGTTCTTATTCTTGACTTTGACGGTAATGGGATTTCTTTCCGTCACATCGAGTTTTAGGTTTGTCAACGATAATATGGCGCCCTGCTCAATTTTTTCAAGATCATCACCGTTTTCAAACTCCAAGGGAAGGATACCGAAATTCACTAGGTTCTGCCAGGCGATCCGGGCATAGTCCTTGGCAATGACGGCCACTTGGCCCAAATATTTCGGTGCGATGGCGGCGTGTTCCCTGCTACTGCCCTGCGCATAGTTCTCACCTGCTATTACGATGTGGCCGCCATATTGTTCTTTGGCCTCCAAGGCTCTTTTATAAAAAGTGTCATCGATGACCGTATAGGAATATTCACTGATTTTCGGGATGTTGCTGCGAAAGGGCAGTACTTCGGCGCCGGCCTTCATAATCTCATCGGTAGATATATTGTCCCCCATCTTCAGTAGCACGGGGATTTCGTAGTCTGATTTAAGTCCCTCCATTTCTGGAAGGGATTTAATATTGGGACCTTTTTTCAGTACCAGTGCCGTTGTATTTTTCGGGGGGGCCACGAGCATATCCCTATTAATGATTTCCATTTCGGGAGCTTCATATTTTGGATACTCCATGCCGTACAGCTTTTGGAGATCCCTAGGATCCGTAATTTTTCCTGTCAATGCGGATGCCGCGGCGGTTTCGGGACTGCACAAATGCACCTGATCGTCTTTCGTTCCCGACCGGTCGGGAAAATTTCGGGGCATCGTTCGTAGACTGATCGTATTGCTGGCCGGGGCCTGGCCCATTCCGATACAACCCATGCAGCCGGATTGGTGAAAACGCGCCCCGGCCGTGATAAGATTCCCAAAAGTCTTATTTTCTATCATATTCTGTATAATCTGCCGCGATGTGGGGTTGACATCGAATGATACCTCTTCATGCACGGCCTTACCTTTAACTATGGCTCCGGCCATCCAAAAATCTCGGAGTCCGGGATTGGCGGACGAACCGATAACCACTTGGCTGATCGATTTGCCTTCCACCTCGCGAATGGGTACCACGTTACCGGGACTTGTAGGTAGGGCAATTAATGGTACCAGATCGTCGAGAACGATTTCGTCCTCCAAATCATAGGTCGCTCCTTCATCCGCCTTGATTTCCTGCCAATCATCTTCCCGTTGTTGGGATTTTAAAAAGCGTTTCGTTTCTTGATCACTGGGAAAGACGGTTGTCGTAGCGCCCAGTTCCGCACCCATATTGGCAATAACATGCCGATCCATGGCGCTCAGATGGTCCAGGCCATCCCCATAATATTCGATGACTTTACCTACGCCACCATTTACATCGTGACGGCGGAGCATTTCAAGGATAACGTCTTTGGCACTGACCCAATCGGGAAGCTTTCCGGTCAATTTTACGCCCATTACTAGGGGCATTTTCACAAAATACGGCTGGCCGGCAATGGCGGCTGCGACATCCAACCCCCCGGTACCGATGGCTAACATCCCCAACGACCCGGCTGCGCAACTATGGCTGTCGGAACCGACCAAGGTCTTACCGGGAATCCCGAAGCGCTCCATGTGTAAGGGATGGCTTACCCCGTTTCCCGGCCTACTGTACCACAACCCGAATTTTTGGGCGGCGGAATGCAGGAAAAGGTGGTCATCGGCATTCTTAAAATCCGTTTGCAACAGGTTATGGTCTACATACTGCACGGCAACTTCCGTCTTCGCCCTATCAAGACCCATGGCTTCCAGTTCCAATTGTACCAAGGTTCCGGTAGCATCCTGTAAAAGGGCTTGGTCGATTTTAAGGCCTATTTCGGTGCCTGGTTTCATTTCTCCCGCAATGAGATGTGAGCTGATCAGTTTTTGGGTGACGTTCATGGGTTTCATAGCGTTGTTTTTCGGAATTAGACTTCTTTATGAGGGATCGGCCTTGTGAAAAGAAATCTCAAAATAGAATATTTTGATAGGATAGGTAGACGTTATCGAAGAATAATTTGATACAAAACATTGGGTGGACCCATCGGTGTACCCCGTTCCCGGAACCGGACGGGATATACTTCGGTAAATTTTGCCACCAATTGTCGAATCTGGCAATCAAATCCACTATTCCTTGACAAGTTTAGTATCTATGATTTGAAGCGCATCCCGAACCGTCTGCATTCGATCCATATCCTCGTTTTCGAGCATGATGTCGAATTCGTCTTCGACATCTAAAACGATATCCACGAGATTAGCGGAATTGATGTTCAATTCGTTGATAAAATGGCTTTCCATCGTAATATCCTCCACCGAAATATCATCAGGGAGATAGATTTTGATGATATCCTTTAACTTTTGATAGCGTTCGTCTTTCATTTGGAATTTGGAATCTGGAATTTGGTACTTGGGATTTTAATTTCAGTCGTTAAACCGCTTAAAAATAATACAAGCATTGACATCACCAAAGCCAAAACTTGCCTTTGCGAGTATTTTAGGGCTATGAGCCATGGTTTTTCGAGGAATTTTGGTAGAATCGACATGTTCCGCGATTTCAGGATGTAGATCTTCCCCGTTGACATTGCCGAAAAATTGGTTTTTTTCGAATTGCAAAACCGCCGCCACGGATTCAATGCTTCCGGCGGCGGACAGGCAATGGCCCAATTGGCCTTTAAAAGAGTTGATAAGGGGAAAATCATTGCCGGAGCGTTCCAAAGCAAGGCACCAATTTTCGATTTCGAGGGCGTCTTTGCCGGTCGCGGTCAAATGGCCGTTGATGGTGTCGATTTCGGTTTTTTGGATGCCCGAATTCCGTATGGCCTGCACGATACAGCGTTGTACCGCTGCACTGTTCGGGGCGGTCATCGAACCGTCACCACGCTGTCCGCCGCTGTTCACGTCACCACCCAATACCTCGGCATAGATTTTCGCTCCCCGTTCTTTAGCACTTTCCAATGATTCGAGAACCAATGCCCCTGCCCCGCTCCCCGGTACAAATCCCGCTGCGGAGCTGCTCATGGGCCGACTGGCCGTTTCTGGACTATCGTTATAATTTCTGGGAAGGATGCGCATCGCATCAAACCCCGCCCAGACATACGGACCGCTATCACTGCAACTGCCGGTGAGCATTCTCTTGGCTTTTCCTGATGCAATACGATCGTAAGCCATCAAGATACCTTCGGTTCCGGTGGTACAAGCGGAAGAATTCGTGGTCACCTGATTGCCACAGCCCAGTATTCCACCAAGATAGGCGCTGATGCCGCTGGCCATGGTCTGAATTACGGTCGTACTGCCCAACCGCCTGACTTTAAGTTCATCGATGAGCTGAATGGCTTCCCTGAATTTGGCCACACCGAGCGTACCTGTTCCGAATAGGATGCCACTGTCCCAATCCGGAGTGTCGGGGGAGGCTTTCCGAAGCCCCGCATCGTTCCAGGCGTCCGTTCCCGCGATAACGCCATAGATGATGCCTGTCGCACTCAATCCTCGAAGTTGCAAGGGCGTAAAATAGGCGTTGAGCAGGACTTCGGTAAGCTGCGGTTCCCCGGCGATTTGGCAACCGAACCCCAACGCTTCCAATTTTGGAATAAAACGGATGCCGCTTTCCCCGCTTGCCATGGCCTCCGAAAAGGCATCCAGACCGATACCATTAGGCGCACAGACCCCCAGTCCTGTTATAACCACGCGTTCAGCCATGTTCTCCTGATTTTATCATCCCCGCAATTTCGCCTTTACAAACCAATTTACCTTCGAAGTTGTACATTTTCACGGCACATTTCAGTTTATGGAACCTGAAATAGATTTTTTCGGACGCAACACTAACCTTTTCATTGGGATATACGGGAAGCAGGAATTCCATTTTAAAGCTACTCATTCCGATTTGAATGCTCCCTGGAGTTGTATCGGTGCCATTCGCCAACAAATAGATGCCCAAACAGACCACCCCGATCTGCGCACAGCATTCGGTGAGGATAACGCCGGGGGTAACCGGATTGTCCTTGAAGTGGCCCCTGTAGAAATCAAGGTTTTCAGGGAAAGTGAATGTGCCCTTTGCACCGGCTTCACTGATTTCCAACAACTCGTCCACAAAGAGGAAGGGCTTGTTATAAGGGAGATGGGATATGATTTGGTGTCCGTTCATAGCATTTACCTCAAACTCTCCCCGCCATCGACTTTGATCACCGTACCCGTAATCCATCGCGCCTCATCGGTGGTGAGCAGATACACGGCATTGGCCACATCTTCAGGCGTGGTCAAACGACCATTGGGATTGCGCTGCAAGGCATCTTTTTTGATTTGTTCATGACCGGGAATCATTTGAAAGGCTCGAGTTTCCGTCGCCCCGGCCTGTATGCAATTGGCCTTGATGCCAAGTGGTGCAAATTCCAGGGCGATATTTCGCGTCAGCGCTTCCAAGGTAGCCTTTGCTGCGGATACAGCGGCATATCCCGGCCACGCCTTGCTACTGCCCTCGCTAGTAAAGGAAATGATTCGGGCGTCGTCGCCAAATAACCTTTCATGTACCAAATCTTTCGTCCAATCATAGAGACTTAATGCCATTGCGTTTAAGGTAACTTGAAAATCCTGATGGTTCAAAATGTCCTGCTCTTCGGAATGCATGGGTTTCAGGTTCCCTTTGGCAATACTGTGCACCAAAACTTTGATGCGCTGACCTTCCCCTAGTTCCCCTAAAAGTGATTTTATTTCCGCTATGGTAACGCCTCTCTTTTCGGAATTCCCCGCATCCACATTAAAGCTTCGTAGCTTAACTCCCATTGAAGTAATTTCATGAAATTGAGACGTAATCTCCTTTAAATCAGATTTTCTATCCCGATGTACGATAAGAATATTAAATCCGTTCCGCGCCAGTTTTTTGGCCGTAGCCAACCCCAGTCCGCTACTCCCACCGAGAACTAAGGCCCATCCCTTTTTTACATCCACAGCCATAAAATCCTCACTTTTCGAGTTTTTGCAATTACTTTTCACAACTCCAATTCATTATCACCTAAAACTACCAATTATAAAAACACTTATAACCCTTAACCCGCCTCACCATTCCAACAAAACCCTTTGCGCCGAAAACCCGGGACCAAAACTTAAAATCAATCCCTGTTCCCCTTTTTTGATATCCTTTGCCAAAAAGCGTTCAAGCACATACAAAACAGTTACACTGCTCATATTACCATATTCCCGCAAAACCTCTCGGGTATCATCGATATTTTTCCCTAGTTTTCCGAACAGTTCTTCCACGGTCTGCACTATTTTACGTCCTCCCGGATGAAAGACCAAATGATGTACCGCCTCCATCGAAGTTCCATACTTTTTCAGGAACGGATGTACGATCTCGGGGAAATGCTCGGCAATGGTTTCCGGTACTCGGATATCCAGAATCATTTTTAGGCCATGGTTGGTGAGGTCGAAACCCATCATACGGGTGGCATCGGGAAAATGGTACATCTCCCCTCCTACTATTTTAGGACCTTTAGCCTCTTTTCCGGAGGATAACAGGACGCAGGCCGCACCATCGCCAAAAATGGCGGCACTGACCATGTTCGCCATGGAATAATCATCGAGCTGAAAGGTCGCAGTAGGACTCTCGACCGCTACCACGGCGGCCCGTTTATCGGGATGGGCCCTTAAAAAGTTCTCGGCATAAATCAGGCCCGATACCCCCGCAGCGCATCCCATTTCGGTTACCGGCAGGCGTGTGATATCCTTTCGAAGTCCTAAATCATTAATCAAATAGGCATCCAACGAGGGAATCATGATACCGGTACAACTCACGGTTATGATGTAATCCAAGGAATCTGGAGACCATTCTGCCTTCTTCAAGGCCTTTTCCAGCACCTTTTTCCCCAATTTCTTTATCTCACGAACATATATATCGTTCTTTTCTTCAAATGAGGTGGCCGTAAACACGGCTGCCGGGTCCATAATACTATAGCGCTTATCGACCGCCGCGCCCTCGAAAATCTTGACGACCTTTCTACGAAAACGCTGCTCTTGTCCGGTCAGCCAAAGTTCCACCAAGGGTACGATATCCTCGGTATTTCTAAAATACTCGGGCAACTGTTTGGCTACCGTTGTTATCCGTACTTCATTCATATATTCCGTTTAGTTCTTGGGTGCGCATGACCCATAGGTATCGAAAAGCCCATTTCCATTGAATATCGTGTTTTACCAAGGGCAGGTCTTTGGCAAAGCGCTCTAGTTCTGCCTTGGTAAAGCCACTCCGTATGGATATCAGTCCGTCGTGTTTCGCGATTTTTGTCCGTATAAAAATAGTACTAAAGCCCTTAAAAAGTCCGTATGCAAGGGGACTTCTTTGCAAATCGTTGATTACGATACCGATACGCGCCAATTTGGTGAACTGGTGTAAAAACACGGGGATGTTTTCATCGTAGAAATGGTGCATGGTAAGGGTACAAAGTAAAATATCGCATTTAAGATCATCGGGAGTCAACGCCAATATGTCCTGTTTGAGATAGCGTATCTCCGGAAAATCGGAGGATGCCGCCTTGGCGATGTCCAAGCCTTTTTCGCTAAGATCGATACCGATGGCTTCTATTGTGACACCCAAACGCCGTCCTAATCTGACGATCTCCCGGAGCATGCTACCGTTTCCGCAACCCATATCCAAAATCGTATACGATACTCGGTTGTGCTCCTGTATCAAGCGTTCCACGCCATTCAGTGTTATGCGATTGCCCCCTAAGAGGTTATTAGTGCGGTCTAGGTCTTCTAAAACCGTTCTGAGCGTGTTTCTATCTACACCGCAGTCGTCCATCAGTTCTGACTCTCTATTTCTTCTTGAAAAGTCGCCCATCATATCGGTTTGCCGTGGGTAGTTTTGATCAATTTTTGCAATAACCAGGGCTGGGCGACCATAGCGGATAGTACGATTGCGGACAATTTTGGATTCAGCAAAAGGGACTGCAAACGTCTTCCCATCCACAACCGTCTTTTAAAATGCCTGTTCCACTTCATTTGGTAGTCATTTTCGAGCTTCGCCCGCTGTTGATTATCCCTTTTTAAAAAATCAGTGATCAATTCTGCCGCGATTTTAGCGCTATGTATCGCCATCGCCATTCCATTTCCGCAAAGCGGATGTATCAGGCCCGCGGTATCGCCGCACATCAGTATGTGGTTTTCCACCGCTTTTTTGGGATGGAAAGAAATCTGTGCAATCGCCAACGGTTCTTGGAATATCGGAATCGCCGTCTTCAAAAACTCCCTTAAAAACGGGTTTTTGGAAACCACATTGGCATTAAAGCTATCGATGTTTTTTTCTTTTTGAAAACTGGCATAGGATGCCAAATAGCAGAAATTGACCGCCCCTGTTTCGGTTTTGGACAATCCGCCATAGCCGCCATGAAAATTATGCAAGGCTACCCAATGTTCCGGAAAATTATCGAATTTGTAATGCGATTTAACAGCTAACCAGGATGATTTTTTGCTTGTGAAATCCCGTTTCAAGCTTTTATCGAGTCCACCACGCTTGCCATACGCACCGATAACAAGATGCGAAGTATAGGTTTGGCTAGTCTCCGTAACCACTTCAAATATAGGGTTTTCAAATTTTACGCCAGTCACATTTTGAAATTGAAAGTCAGCACCGGCCTGAACTGCGCGTCGATACAGCAGCTGATCGAAAGCATATCGACTGATCCCTTTTCCACCCAAAGGAAGGGTGGTTTCCAGATAATTTCCCTGGACCGTAGTTAACTTTAAACGGTTGATGGCAACGGCTTTTTCAGCTTCAAAAGTTATCCCCAGTTCGCTCAAATAAGGAACTATTTCGTTAGAAACATATTCGCCGCACACTTTGTGATGGGGATAGTTTTGTTTTTCGAACACCACAACGCGGTGTCCTTTTTGGCATAAATCGATCGCAGCGGTCAATCCGGCCAATCCGCCTCCTACCACAATGACATCGTACTGCTGCATGCAAGAAAAGTAATGCTTTAAAATGTAAATCCCGACCGTTTCGATCGGGATTTCAATCCAATGGTTATTGAAACAAAAATTTCAACCTTTCACTTGCTGCTTTGCCTCTTTCTTAAGCGCATCGCTCGCAACGATTGCCAATTCGACCCGACGGTTTTTGGCCTTGCCCTCTTTGGTCGTGTTATCACCTACGGGCTGATTCTCTCCGTACCATTTTGTTGTCAACCGGCTTTTGTCGATACCTTGTGAAACTAAATACTCCGTTACCGAAGTGGCCCGTTTTTTAGAAAGGTCCATATTATAATCATCGGGACCGGCTGCATCGGTATGTCCTTCTACCAGCACGTTCGTTTTAGGATATTCCTTTAAAATATCGGCCATACTGTTCAACGTATTCGCGGAAGTACCTTTGACATCCGACTTATTGGTATCGAAATGCACGCCTTGATCTTCGGTAAAGGTTACATTAATACCTTCTCCGACCCGTGTAACTTCGGCACCGGGAATCTCTTCTTCGATACGCTCCGCCTGTCGATCCATACGGTTCCCGATAAACCCACCGGCCACGCCGCCAATGGCAGCACCTAAAATGGCGCCCAATACGGTGTTGTTGCCGTCGCCGACATTGTTTCCGATGACGCCCCCGATGGCGGCACCACTACCGGCACCGATTACGGCTCCTTTTTGCTTGTTGTTCGCGTTCTGTACGGTCTTACAGCCGACGACCATGGAAATCACCATGACCATATATACTGATTTTGTGAGTATCTTTTTCATTCTGCTGACGTATTGATTACTAATTATTAATTATTGATTATTGATTTCGGGGGCTACCTACTAAATTCATAGACCACCGAAATGGGATTGCCATCTACGGTGACATTCGATTTCAGGACCATTTGGGAAGGGGTAATGGAAACTACATCCAACCGATATCCCGTTCTCCCATAAATATCATTCTTCTTTTGGTCGATATACTTAAACTGTAACTGTTGGCCACCGCCCTGACTTTCTATGATGGACCATCGAATATTGCGTTCGCCTCCAGAGCAAAGACTTCCGGGCTGAATCGTATAACTGCCCGTACTGTTGTTATTCCTGAAAAACCAGGTGCTGCCCTCAAAACAAACCGCTGAAGCATCATCAAAGAGTTTGGCCTTAAAATCGCCTTCATTGTTTTCATAACGCACATCATCGAGGGTCCAAGTGCCGTCGACCGTTTTGCGGTCATCGCGTATTGGTTGGGTCGTAGAGCAAGATAACAAGAACAGACTGGCTAAAATTGTCAATACACTGGATTTTATCATACTTTCAAGATTAAGAGGTTGTCAAAATATCTTTTTAATATATGTTTTTCAATGGTGTGCAACGGTCGAAGTAAATGAGATGGTTACAAAAGTATGGCAAATATCGTTTTTTAACAGCTGGGAAGTTGCTGTAAAGGGATAAGAAATTGGCTCGAATGCTAACTTAGTCGCGTATTTACCGCGAATTAATACGCCAAAAGCTCCTTTAAGGCGATGACGAACCTTTTCTTGGGCAAATAGCCGTTCTCAAGCTTTTTGGAAAATGGAATGGGCATTTCCAAACTGGCCACACGTTTTATGGGACCATCCAGATACTCGAATCGGTTTTCCATAACCAAGGCGGATATATCGCTGGATATGCCACCGAACAGACTGTCTTCCTGTAAAATGACCAGTTTCCCTGTTTTTTCTATGGATGTATAAATGGATGCCACATCCAAAGGCATCAACGTGCGCAGATCGATAAGGTCGGCCTCGATTTCCGGATGGTTTTCTAGGGTTTCCAATGCCCAGTGGATACCTGCGCCGAAGGACACGATAGTGATTTGATCGCCTTCTTGTAACAGCGCTGCCTTTCCAAAGGGAAGGGTATAATAGTCCGTTGGAACATCTTGGTAAATACTTCGGTACAGCCCTTTATGCTCGAAAAACAGCACGGGATTGGGGTCGTTGATAGCTGTTGCCAAAAGTCCCTTCGCGTCATAGGGAAACGCGGGATAGGCCACTTTAAGTCCCGGTGTTTTCGTAAACCAGGCCTCGTTGGTCTGGGAATGGAACGGACCGGCCCCAACATCGCCACCACAGGGCATGCGAATGACAACATCTGCGTTTTCGCCCCAACGGTAATGCGATTTCGCCAGATAGTTAACGATCGGGTTAAAACCGCTGCTTGCAAAATCGGCAAATTGCATCTCGACGACCGCTTTCATACCATTGATGGAAAGCCCCATCGCCGCCGCAACGATACCGGATTCACAAATCGGGGTATTGCGGACGCGGGCCTTTCCGAAAGCATCCACAAAACCTTCGGTAACCTTAAATACGCCGCCATAATCCGCGATATCCTGTCCCATAATGACAAGGTCATCATATTTCTCCATGGATTGTCTTAGGCCTTGGGAAACGGCATCTACCAATCGTATATTTTCTACCGCACTATTCGGCCTGACTTCTGTATAAACAAAATCCTTATATACGTCTTTTAATTCAACACTTTCAATAAAATCTATTTGCGGTTCCCCAAATGCCAACTGTAGATGCTCATTGATTTCGGACTCGATTTTCGCTTTTAGGAGGTCTATTTTGATTTGATCCCATAAGCCCTCTTCCTTTAAAAAGGATTCGTAATTGGTGATGGGATCTTTTGCGCCCCACTCCTCCATCAGTGCATCGGGTACATACTTGGTGCCACTCGCCTCTTCATGGCCCCGCATCCTGAAAGTTTGGAATTCCAGCAACACGGGTCCTGGCTTTTTGCGCATCCGTTGGCAGAGTTCGTTTACCTTGCTATAAACGTCCAAAATATTGTTCCCGTCAATCGTATACGATTCCATTCCGTATCCTACTCCTTTGTCCGCCAGATTTTTGCAACGGTACTGTTCGCTCGTGGGCGTAGATAGTCCGTAGCCATTGTTTTCGATACAGAAAAGCACGGGCAGCTGCCACACCGAGGCAATGTTGAGTGCTTCGTGAAAATCGCCCTCGCTCGTACCGCCCTCTCCCGTAAACACCGCTGTGACATGTGGTCTATTTTGCAACATATCGGCCAATGCGATACCGTCTGCCACGCCCAATTGCGGACCTAAATGCGAGATCATTCCTACAATTTTAAATCCCTGTGTCCCGAAATGGAAACTGCGGTCACGGCCTTTGGTGAATCCGCCCGCCTTGCCCTGCCATTGCGAGAAAAGGCGATGCAAGGGGATATCCCGAGTCGTAAAAACACCCAAATTGCGGTGCATGGGCAAAATATATTCCTCTGCTTTCAAGGCACTCGCCACCCCTACGGAAATAGCTTCCTGCCCGATGCCGCTAAACCACTTTGAAATCTTGCCCTGCCGCAATAAAATCAGCATCTTTTCCTCGATCATACGGGGTTTTAGCATCCGCTGGTAAAGATCTAGCAAGGTAGTATTGTCGATATCCTTTCTTTGGTACTCCATTTGATTTTTTCAATGGCTAAAAGTAAGAAAAAGTAAAGGCGGGTTCACGATTAGTGTCCCTTTTCACTAACTTTGAATCCAAATAGTCAAAAATTAAAGCTATGAGTGCCATACCCAGCGTCGATTTGCAGGATTTTGTTTCCGGCGATTCAAAAAGGAAAGAAAAATTCACCCAAGAAATAGGGGCCGCTTTTGAGGATATCGGTTTTGTCGCCTTAAGCGGACATTTCTTATCCGAAGAACTGGTAGCGCAATTGTATTTGGAAATCAAAGAATTTTTTGCATTGGAACAGGATATCAAAGACAACTATGAAATCGAGGGCATCGGCGGGCAACGCGGGTATACATCCTTCGGAAAAGAACACGCCAAAGGAAGAAAAGAGGGCGATTTGAAGGAGTTTTGGCATTTCGGACAGTATGTCGAGGACAATCCGAAATTGGAAAAGGAATATCCCGATAACGTGACCGTCAAAGAACTTCCAGATTTCAATAGCGTAGGAAAAGAGACGTTCAAAATGTTGGAGAAAACCGCCAAATACGTTTTAAGGGCCTTGGCTTTGCATCTCGATTTGGAGGAAACCTATTTTGACCAATACATCAAGAACGGAAATTCCATTTTACGCCCCATCCACTATCCGCCCATCACCGAGGAGCCTAAAAATGCGGAACGGGCGGCAGCGCATGGCGATATCAACTTGATCACGCTACTCATGGGTGCACAAGGCCGTGGCCTGCAAGTAAAAAACCATAGGGACGAATGGGTCGATGCCATAGCGCGTCCCGATCAAGTGATGATCAATGTGGGGGATATGCTCTCGCGTTTGACGAACAACAAATTGAAATCGACCATCCACAAGGTTATCAATCCCCCTAAGGAAATGTGGGGCACTTCGCGATATTCCATTCCCTTTTTCATGCATCCCATAAGCGAAATGCCGCTGGATTGCCTTGATAACTGTGTAGATAACGAACATCCAAAGCAATTTGAGGATATTACCGCCGGTGTCTATTTAAACGAACGTTTGGTAGAATTGGGGTTGGTGAAAAAGTAATTAATAGTCAATTCTTGACGAGGATATTTTAGTTGAAAATTTATTGTCATAAAAACGCCACTTCCTTACACATGGATTTAAAAGACCAACTTAAAGACCTTTTCCCCGATCACGAAATTCCGGAAGAAATCGACAAACCTGAAACTAAAAATGATATCTGGCTGCAAGACGACCCCATTCTCTGCAAATACGAAAAAAGGAAAGGAAAACCGATAACCATTCTCGATGGTTACACCGGTGCCCAAAGCGATTTTAAAAAATTGGCCAAGGAACTCAAGACCGAACTCGGTGTGGGAGGTTCTTTTAAGAACGAAAAAATCATCATCCAAGGGGATTATCGGGACCGAATTATGGATATCTTAAAGGAAAAAGGGTTTTCTGTAAAGCGTGTGGGAGGCTAAAAGTGTTGTTTGTTTTAAGTAAATTTTCACAAACAAAGGACAATTTTTACCGATTATTTTTGTTTGGTTTGATTATATGTTACTTTTAATGTTCGAGAACCTAAACTACAGCCGCATGAGTTCCCTTTTGCACATTACTAACGGAGACTATTTTACGGAAAAACTGAGATCTTTACCTCTTAAAGGGGATATTATTACCTGGCGCGAGATGCTTTGCGAGGGCAAAACACTTACTAGTGTAGGTAGCGAATCATTCTGGAAAGCCCGTTTCGAATTTCTCAATAAAAACTATAAAGTCTCCAAATCGTGGTTTATCGAAAAAACCTTAAAGGAGTATCGCTCCCTTTGCAATCACAAACAACAGGATGAAATCGTGCTTTGGTTCGATTATGACCTGTTTTGCCAGGTCAATATGATCGCCGTACTCAGTTGGCTCAAGACGCACCGAAAATACGCCCATATTTCGTTAGTCTGTACCGGTAAGGAAGATGAATCGGAAAAAATGTACGGCCTTCACGATCTTAACGACGAGCAGTTGTTGAGTCACTATGAAGACAAAATCGACCTGACGCAAGACGATATCGAATATGCCGATTACGTTTGGCAACTCTACTGTAGTGATAATCCTATCCGTTTGGAAAACCTTTCGGATTACTCCGACTTCCAGTTCGACTATCTCTCGGGAGCTATTCAGGCGCATTTACATCGCTTTCCGACAATCAAAAACGGACTTAATGAGATGGAAAACCATATTTTATGGCTGGCGGTGGAGCAGAAACCGGCCAATCGGCAGCAATTCATGTCCGAAATACACAAGAAAGAGGCGATTCTAGGTTTCGGTGATATCCAATATGAAAGGGCGCTCGGCAGGTTAAAACCCCTGTTTTCCTCATTTAGACCTGTCCGCTTGACCAAAAAGGGCGAAGAAATTCTCGAAAATAAAACAAGTTACTACTCGTGCCTTCGAGACAATGACGTCTACTTGGGCGGCGCGCTCAAATACAACTTTCTCTACAATACCGAATCCAGTAGGATCTTGAAATTATAGGATGACCTTAGGCGCATCCGAACTTATTGTCAATCCCGATGGTAGTATTTATCACCTGAACCTTTTTCCCGAAGATATCGCGGATACGATTATAACCGTTGGCGACCCCGATCGTGTTGCGGAGGTTTCGTCGTTTTTCGATACCGTTGAAGTCAAAAAAAGCAAACGTGAATTTTATACCCACACCGGTACGTTGAAGGGAAAACGGCTGACCGTTATTTCTACCGGAATAGGTACGGACAATATCGATATCGTTCTCAATGAGCTTGATGCTCTTGTCAATATCGATTTTGAAAGCCGCATGGTCCATGAAGCGAAGAAGTCCCTTGATATTATCCGAATCGGAACCACTGGGGCGATACAATCCGATATCCCTATCGATACATTTCTCATGAGCGAATATGCCATAGGTTTTGACGGATTGTTACATTTTTATGATAGTAGTTCCATACAGGAACCTAGAATGGCCCAGGCATTTGCGGTGCAGTGCGGTTGGCCAGAACAAAGAGCCGCACCCTATGCCGTGAAATATGACATAACCTTGGCCAAAAAATTCCTGTCAAATCGTATACGATTAGGTGTGACGGTAACCTGTATGGGATTTTATGGGCCTCAGGGTCGAAGCTTACGACTGAATGCAGATAGCAATAGTTTTATTGAAAAACTAGCTTCCTTTCATTACGAAGGGCGAGTGATTACCAACCTTGAAATGGAAACTTCCGGTATTTACGGACTTTCAAAATTGCTCGGGCATCGTGCCGTTTCCATGAACTGTATTCTCGCCAATCGGGCCACAGGGGAGTTTTCCAAAAATCCGAAACAGGCTACCCAAGACTTGATTGGGTACTGTTTGGGAATCATTTGTGGTTGATCGCCATGAGGGGGGAAATTCCTAGTCCCAAACTCCAAAAATTGGTATTGGCATCGGAATTATAGGAAGGATTTGTTTCATGAATTGATTATCTTTTCCCCTTCCCGATTTCAAAACATTTTCAACGTAAAAGACAAAATTATATTTATGGAAAAGGTCAGGATAGCTGGTGTACCGGAACATTTCAATCTCCCTTGGCACATGGCTATAGAAGAAGGCGCTTTTGAGGATAGGGGCATCGACCTACAATGGACGCAAGTGCCCGAGGGTACGGGTAAAATGTGCCAAATGCTGGAGGATAGGGAAACTGATTTGGCCATCATTTTAACCGAGGGCATTATCAAGAGCATCGTGGCCGGCAATCCCGTTAAAATTGTACAGGAATACATCGCTTCTCCCCTACTTTGGGGCATTCATGTTGGCGCTAATAGTAAACACCAAACCCTATCAGAACTTAAAAACACAAAGACCGCTATCAGCCGTTTCGGCAGCGGTAGCCATCTTATGGCCTATGTGAACGCCCAAAAAGAAGGCTGGGACACCGATTCGCTACAATTCGAGGTTATCGACAACCTAGATGGCGCGGTAAAGGCCCTTATGGATGGTACGGCGGATTATTTTATGTGGGAACACTTTACCACAAAACCTTTGGTCGATACCGGCAGCTTTCGCAGACTGGGCGATTGCCCCACCCCATGGCCCTGTTTTGTGGTGGCGGCGACGGATGATTTCATAAAGAAAAACCCTGTAACCTTGAACCATATTCTGGATACTATCAACACCTATACTTCCGAATTCAAGCAAATACCGAGTATCGACAGAACCTTGGCCAATCGCTATGGACTAAAACTGGAGGATATACGGGAGTGGTTGTCCCTTACGCAGTGGAGTCAAGAACAACTGTCTATCGAAGCCGTTGAAAACGTGCAGCGTACCTTGAATCACCTAAAGCTGATTGATAGCCCTTTGACCATTAATAAAATCCTCAAATAAACCGCTACGATGTTAAAGTTACCCGTCAATCGGTTATCATTCAATCCGTTACCAGCATGGATTACCTGTCAATAGGCTACCAGTCGATTAGCTACCAGTCTATCGGCTTCTTTCCGATTTTCCGCAGAATTTCGTTGGCTTGGCTAAAGTGTCTGTTGCCGAACCAATGGCCCCTATTGGCACTTAACGGTGAGGGATGGCCAGAGGTCAGCACATGATGTTTGCTACTTTCTATTAAAGCGGATTTCCTTTTGGCAAATCCGCCCCAGAGCAAGAAAATTAGTCCCTCTTTTTCAACGGATAATTTTCGGATTACGGCATCCGTAAATGTTTCCCATCCCTTGTTCTGATGACTGCCCGCCTCATGTGCACGCACGGTCAGAACGGCATTCAAAAGCAGTACCCCTTGCTCGGCCCACCGGTCCAGATTTCCGCTTTTTGGGTATGGCTTTCCCAGATCCGTTTCAATTTCCTTGAAGATATTGACCAGCGAAGGCGGATGCGGTATGCCATCTTTTACCGAAAAACAGAGCCCGTTTGCCTGATTCGGACCGTGATAGGGGTCTTGCCCAATGATGACCATTTTAGTGGTATCAAAGGGGCTGTGGTCAAAAGCCGCAAAAATATCCCCGCCTTTCGGATAACAGGTTTGTTCGGCATATTCCTTTTTGATAAAATCGGTCAAAACCGGAAAATACGGTTGCGCGAATTCCTGTGCGAGCTGTTTTTTCCAACTTTCTTCTATGGTAATGGGCATTGCTTTTTTTTATTCTTGATAATGAACCAAAAATAGCCAAAACTGAGGTAGCCGCACGTTTTTTTAGCTTCTACCTCTAATAAAAGTAGTGACGTGACCTTATTTTTTGATCGTTCATTCTCCCATCAAAACCGTAACTTTGCCATCGATTAAAACCTAGATGGTAAAAATTCAAAAAAAAACGCTCCAAGACCTCGAATTCCCTACGGTCTTACAACAAGTTTCCACCCGCTGC
>NZ_JBGTHY010000507.1:0-2017 GCF_041745955.1 Pricia sp. | reverse complement strand
ACAACTCAACTTTTCCGCCGGTTTTCACCGCCTTGAAAATTGCATCGATAATCTTCATGTCCTTCACGCCTTCTTCGCCGTCGACAGGTACTATGGGCTGCTTTCCCTCAAAAATCAACTCGGCCATACCATCCATCTGTAAGGTTTGGTGCATGACGTGGGGTTGCGTCAACGGACCTTTGTGGGTGCGGCCTTCTATCGGGCCGTAGCCGGTAGAGGGCCGCATTTCGACCCAGCCCTCATCCCCCGTCATATAAAAACGGTCGAGATTGCCCATGTTGTAAGTGGATAGGCAATTGGCCACCGCCCCGCTGGGGAAGCCCATTTGAAATTGTATCGTCTCGTCTACGCCCTCCTTGAATTTCTCGGGATCTGTTTTGGTTTCCTGCGCCGTTACCCAAATCGGTTCTTCACCTAGCATATACCGCGCGCCGTTGATGGAATAGATACCGATATCCATCATGGCCCCACCACCGGCCAGTTTTTTATCGAGCCGCCATTGGGTGGGGTCGCCAATGGTAAAACCGGATTGGCCCTGAAAGAATTTTAGTTGCCCGAACTCCCCGTCCTTCCGCATTTGGATGACCGCTACGGTTTTGGGCTCGAAGTGCATGCGGTAGCCGATCAACAGTTTTACGTTGACCGCTTTACAGGCATCGACCATGGCCTGGCCTTCCGCTGCATTTATGCCCATCGGCTTTTCGCAGATAACGTGTTTGCCAGCCTTGGCCACCCGAATGGATTGGTCTTTATGGAGTCCGTTTGGCGTTATCACATACACGGCGTCTATGTTGGGATTATCCTTGATCGCATCGAAATTCTCGTAGTTGTAGCAGTTTTTCTCGGGGATGTCATATTTCTTGCTCCACTCCTCAATTTTAGATGGCGTACCGCTTATAAGTCCGACCAGTTTGGCCCTTTTGCAATCTTCCATGGCTTTCGCCACTCGGGCACCATAACTGCCCAGGCCCATAATGGCGACTTTTAGGATGGGACCTTCGTAGGGCTTACCGGATGCCGCAAAAAGGCTTGTCGGATTGTATAAAAGGGGAAGGCCGACGGCCGAAACCGTGATTTTTTCCAGAAAATTTCTTCTTGTTTCCATCGTGTATCTGATTTTGTCTAAAAATACATTTTTACACGGATCGTGTAAAATCTATTTTCGAGTATCCACTGGTTTTGGTTCAATACTTCGACTACGCTCAGCATAAACTTCGTCGAAGGGCTGAATTTTTGACTACCTGCTGCGACCGTTAAAAAGGAAGCTTCCTCAAATCGACATTCCCTCCCGAAATAATGATACCGACCTTTTTTCCCTTGAACCGATGTGTATCCGAAAGTACCGCTGCCAAAGCCACCGCACTAGAAGGTTCGACAACGATTTTCATACGTTCCCAAATCAGCCGCATGGCCCTAACGATTTCGTCTTCCGAAACCCTGATGATGCTATCTACATATTGCTGCATGATCGGAAAACTTGTATCGCCGAGCTGCGTTTTGAGTCCGTCTGCGATAGTATTGGCGGTTTCGTTCGATTCTATTTTACCGCTTTGCAATGAACGGTAAGCATCGTCGACTTCGAAGGGTTCACCGCCAATGACCTTGCAACCCTTCCCAAAATAATGGGCGGCCAGGCTTGTTCCGGCAATAAGGCCTCCACCACCTACGGGCACGACTATAAAGTCCAGATCCGGAAGTTCCCCTAGCAATTCCATTCCCGCGGTACCCTGCCCAATAATTACATTTTCATCGTTCGAGGGATGAATAAAAGTCCCCCCGGTCTCCCGTTCGATTTTTTGGGCAGCGGCTTCCCTTGCGGCAAGCGTAGGCTCGCATTCGATAATCTTTCCACCGTATTCCGCTACGGCATCCTTTTTTACCTGTGGCGCGGTCGAGGGCATTACGATAAAGGCATCGATACCGCTATTTTTTGCGGCGAGGGAAAGGGCCTGGGCGAAATTCCCGGAAGAATGGGTGACCACTCCCTTATCCTTCTGTACATCCGTCAATTGCAAAA
>NZ_JBGTHY010000506.1:0-3846 GCF_041745955.1 Pricia sp. | reverse complement strand
GGCATCCCCCATATTTTTATAGGCATAATTCGGTATTTTAACCACGGGAATGGAATCCAAAATCTTACCCGGGCCCAAATAGCGACGCACGTTGAAATTGAAATCCCCGAAGTCCATGTCGGTAATATCACGGGGAAACCCGTTGGTAATAAGCAAATCCTTAAGCCCGTCGTTATCGGCATCTACAAACAATGGAGACCAGCTCCAATCGGTTTGCGATACGCCGGCCATGAGCCCGATTTCGCTATAGGGCAAGTCGACGCCGTTGCCCATTTGCAGCATATTTCGCATATACTGGTATTCGTAATCGTATTTTTCGTTCAGAATATAATTTGTGTATTTATTATTTCCGATCGTAGTTTTTAACCTATGGTTGGTTTCCCCCAACATATCCAACGTATAGATATCCAAATAGCCATCGTTATTGAAATCCGAAATATCGTTGCCCATCGAAAATTTACTTTGGTGTTTTATAAGGGTATCGATTCGATTGGTAAAAGTGCCGTCTTGATTGTTGATATACAGAATATCGTTGGTCAAATAATCGTTGCTAATATAAAGGTCTGTCCATCCGTCGTAATTTAAATCCGCGGCGGCTATTCCAAGACCGAAACCTTCGATAGTAATTCCGGCCTCGATAGTAACATCGGAAAAGGTACCGTTACCGTTGTTGCGATACAAACGGTCATTGCTAAGTGCCGAGCCATCGGTTATTTTCGCCCTGTAGTTCGTTGGCAATTCGTGAATTTCCACATTGTTCAATACATAGAGGTCCATAAGGCCATCGTTGTTGTAGTCGAAAAAGGTGGCCCCCATGCTGTTTCTTGTATCGGCAATGCCATATTGCCGGGCCATTTCCTTAAAATTCGGGACTCCGTTTTCATCAACGCCCTGATTTACGAAAAGCATGTTTGCTTTTTCTGTTAGCATGGCAGCACATACGTAAACGTCCAATAAGTTATCATTGTTGATATCGATTACCGCAATTCCTGTTTTCCATCGGTCATTGGCTTCGATGCCCGCTTCGTCAGAAACATCCTTGAACTTGAGGTAGCCTTGGTTCAAATACAATTTATTAACCACTTGGTTTCCCGTAAAAAAAAGATCGGGTCGGTTATCATTATCAAAGTCTCCCACTGCAACCCCACCGCCGTTGAAAATGTACTCATTGGTAAGAATGTTAAAACTGTCGTTTTCGATAATTTGATTGTTGAATGTTATTCCCGAGTCCTTGGACGACACTTTTGAGAAGAGCGTGTTTTTTTTCTCTTGACAGGAGGATAGTGCAAGGAGCATAACACAAAAAAGTAAATGTATTTTTTTCATTTTATTAAAATACAATTTGTTGCACATTTGAATGTGCGATAAAATTAAAAACAATCCCTGCAATTGCAAGGTTGGAATCAAAGAATAATCGTTGGCATGTTAAATCCCGTAATTTTAGTATGAACTCAAAGAAAGAAAAGGAACTGATTAATGGCAGATTTGATTTATTACCGACCAAGAGACTTTTTTATCCTTTACTAAAAAAAATGGGGCGCATAAAGCGCCCCATAGTTTATGAATTTAAATATGATGGGCTATTAGAACCCTGGGTTCTGTGTCAACACCCCGCCACTTAGATCGATGGCATTCAAGGGAATCGGCAACAAATCGTGCCTCGGCTCATAGGTCTTGAACTTTTGGCCAAAGTTCGGAATAGTCCTAGCCTCATTATCTGCATACTCGTTCATAGTTTGTTGAGCAACTCCCCATCTTCTAAGATCAAAAAGACGGTGGCCCTCCATGCCCAATTCCAAACGTCGTTCGAAACGCACTGCTTTTCTTGCGAAATCTTGACCCGCAAAAGCGGGATAGGGCTCAA
Organism: Pricia sp.; assembly: GCF_041745955.1. Taxonomy (NCBI): domain Bacteria; kingdom Pseudomonadati; phylum Bacteroidota; class Flavobacteriia; order Flavobacteriales; family Flavobacteriaceae; genus Pricia; species Pricia sp. The sequence continues at coordinate 1,982 of NZ_JBGTHY010000506.1, read as the reverse complement.
TCTGATAGTTGGCGGCCGGCGTACCTGCGATAATTTCATCTCCCGGTCCTCTGGCCTGAACATAGGTCATGTTTTTGGCCCTATTACGTACCCGGTTCACATAGTCCAAGGCAGTAGCAAGGTCTCCGGTTTCAATGGCTGCTTCCGCTGCCATCAACAATACATCGGCAAAACGCATAATGTTATAGTTGATGCCCGGACGTTGCTCGCCCCAAGCTCCGGTTCCTCTATTGACATCTTCACCGGCCTGGTAAAAGTTCTTTTTAGCCAAATATGGGCCGGATAGATCCTCAAAAGTGGCCCTTACCCAAACTTTCCCGGGGTTTGCGCCCCAACCGTTGAAATCAATTTTTCTTCGCCCCGCAGTATAATCCAACCTTGGGTCTAATGGTGCGGTTTCCGCCACAAAAGTATCTAGGCTCGGATCATATTTTTTTGTGTCGGCATCGTATGCCACCTCGCTGGTGTTCACTGCAGCATCATTGACAATATCATCGTTGTTATAAGTGTCTAATAAAGGAAGGCCACTTCCATCGGTTTCAAAAGCATTTACCAAATCTTGGGTGGGTTGGTAAAACCCACAGCAAGATTCGATCGGTCCACCACCTGGCGAATTCAAGGTACCCCCGCGGTTGCCATTAAAAGATTGACCAGCATCGGCGGCAAATTGAATTGCGAAAACTGATTCCGGTCCGTTCTCACCGGGAGCATTGAAGTTGTCAAGAAATTCCGCGTTCAACGCATACGGACCGTTATTGATAACATCGTTCAATAACGCTAAAGCCGGCGCCCATTCAGCCTGATAGAGGTGTGTTTTGCCCATGAACGCCTTTGCGGTCCAAGAAGTCGGTCTCCCAGCATCTTCTTGACTGATCGGTAAATTATCGATGGCAAATTGAAAATCCGCCTCGATTAGATCCCAAATAGGACCGGTGTTGGGCTGATTGAATTCAGTTGCCGCATAATTATCCACGGAAATAAAGGCAGGATTTCCATAGATTTTTTGGAGCTCAAAATTGTAATGTCCCCTTAAAAATCTGGCTTCGGCCAATTTTCCGTTAAAATCACCTTCGGTGAATCCAATCAAGGAAATAACGGCATTAGCACGGTTGACCCCTGCGTAAAGGCCATTCCACTTTCCAAAAATATAGCTGTTGGCCGTTGCCCAGTCATAAATTTCCAAAGAGTATAGATCCGGTTGATCCCCATCGGTACTCCCTTTATGGGCATCATCGGAAAGTACATCGAACCACCAGTTGTCTCCGGCAACGGCCCAATCGTCCGCTCCCTGATTATTTCGGATACCGTCCAGCAAAGAATAGGCGCCTGTCAATAATAAATCGACCCCTGTTTCATTTGCCAGTGCCTCATCGGCAAGTGCGCCGACGGGAGTAATCTGGGTAAAGTCATCGCTACAGGCAAGCAAGGTCATAAATAGTGCTGTGTAATAAAATAATTTCTTTTTCATTTTTTTAGAATTTTAAATTAACACCAAATGTATAAATCGCTGCTATAGGATATTGATTGTCATCAACCCCAATAGTCAGGTTGTCGCTACCATTGTCTCTTGGCCCGAGTTCAGGATCCATCCCGTCGTATCCCGTAAGGGTAAATAAGTTGGCGCCTTGCAGGAAGAATCGTAACGTACTCAATCCAAGTCTATCGACAACATTGTCGCTTAGCGAATAGCCAATTTGCAGGTTTTTCAAGCGCGCAAACGAACCATCCTCCACAAAGAAAGAGTTGGCCTGGGTTTCATTGTTCGGTACCGCAAAACTCAATCTTGGAATAGTTGCATCCAAGTTATCGGGCCTCCATGAGTCCAATACACGAACACTACGGTTGGTGTTGGAAAAACTTGGCATATCGGTATAAATCTTGTCATAGTTGTACAGATCATTTCCTTGTACTCCTTGGATAAATGCTGACACGTCGAACCCTTTATAGGCAACGTTTAAATTCACACCATACGTAAAATCGGG
>NZ_JBGTHY010000505.1:0-5706 GCF_041745955.1 Pricia sp. | reverse complement strand
ATTGGTCACCGGAATAACGATTGCCTTGCCGGCGGAAAGCGGACTCCTAAGTCCGATATATGCAGTTGAGGTGCTTCCCGGTTCCAAGGCCAACGCCTCTACTTCCAATGAAGTTGAAAGACCATAAATATCAGCACCTAGCCCATGGCCATTGTTGGTATCCCAAGCAATAATATCTTCCCTTAACCCTGTATATTTATCCACAAAAGTCAACGTAGATGCCGCACCGGTGCCGGAGATTGCCGTACTGAAAACAACGGAACGGTCCGTTTCTGTCTGTGAACCCGTCCAATAAATCGTGTTCCCGGTGATGAAGGAACCCTCGATATCAATTTCATCGGTCAGGCCCAGGGCCGTATTGAAATCGATTTCCTTGATGGGGAGTCCCGATGTATTTCTATTGTACAAACGTAAGGTCTGATCTTCGTCGTCGCCGACCCACATGTAGTCGGCATCTATGGGAATTGCCGTCGAACCATCCGATGCAGCGGTATGAAAACGACTTGCTGCCGGATTACCGGCCGCAGCAGACGCCGCATATTGAATTGTATAGCTGCCCGAATTCGCCTCGGCATCTGTAACGGTCACGGTAATGGTACTCATGCCTACGCCTACTGGTGTAATTCTTAGAAGCCGATCTGCATCCGTTCCGCTAAGGGCAAGATTCGCATCCGGTACTACTGCGGGGTTACTACTGTTTGCCGTAACGCTAAGTCCCGCGATAGATGCAGCGGTATCGGCAATGGTAAAGGGGATGCCCAGATTGGCCGCCGGGTCGGTCGGGTCGTTGATGACACCGTTTGCAGAGCCCGAAACGGCCTCCGCCAAACGAAGAAAAGGGGTCAATGCCTCTACATTGACAATAATCGTCGGCGCATCGGCATTGGTTACCAATGGACCTTGGTTTCCCGGGGAAGCAACGGCGGGTATATCTGCGGCATCACCTCCGAAAGTCAACGTGGCAGCGGCTATATTGGTTCCGGGAGCGGCCGTTCCGTTTCCGGCACTACTAAAGGAATCGGAGACCAAATCAAAGGACTGCGCATCATTGGCATCGGTATCGGGATACGCTCCAGTGGCTACGGGCGTATTGCTATCCGAAGGCACACCCGCCCAAATAGTGACAGTATCGCCGCCGGCCCCAAGACTGGCACCATCGGTGTAACCTACTTCGATACCCGTCATTCTATAAGAAGGATCCCATACCGTGTTAAAAGCTATGGCATCTGCAACTGTTCCTACTACGACAATGACGCTTTCGCCCGGTTGTATAACCGTCAAGCCGTTAATGATATCCGCGGCTGTAGGATCGGCGGAATCGTCATCATAATACATATCGGCATCAACACCTGATACCCAGGCACCCGTCCCAAGGTTGTAAATTTCGAACCAATCTGCGGTAACATCATCACCGCTCTGGCCGGGCCATATCTCCGTAACCTGCAAATCAAAGGCCCCCGCGTTTATTTTTAAAGGGTTTATGGTTCCAAAGGTGTCCGTGCCTAGGGTAGGGTCGGCATCAAAAGCATCCGTGGCGAAAGCCGTGGATGCGGTATCATATATTTCACCATTGTCGGGATCAGTGACGGCATAAAGCTCCCCGGTGCTGCCCGATCTAAAAATAAGTCTTGGTTCATCACCTGTATAGTTGAAATCCGTTCCTCCAAGGTCTGCACCGTACACACTCGTCTCGTCCTCTGTGGCATCGGGCACTCCTATCGCGTCATAAATAGTGCCGAAGACGGAAATGTCATCCGCGACACCGTCATCATCGGTATCTATATCCGTAGTACCAATCACACCTGAAAAATCGGAGGAGAGCACTACGGTGAAGGATGGATTTTCCAAATCGGGAACCGAGACCGTAAGAAGTCCGTTGGCATCGAAAGTACCTGAAACCTGGGAAGCACGATCGACGACCCCTATTAGCCCTGCATCACTCTCAATGCTAACGACCCACCCCAAAAAGGGCTGTCCCGGGGCACCGCTGAGTTCAAACGTGGCAGGGTCTGGGTCGGCCCCTATCGGGTTGGGCTGAAATTCGCTGATCAACGCGCCCTGCCCCAGCAACATACCGGACGACAGAAGGAATAATAGTGTAAAGATCGATCGCGTAATTTTTGTCATGATGGCATATTTAAGTTTTGGCGTAATTGTTTCAATAATCTAAAAAGAATAGGATGCACTTGCTTACGAACTTTAGTGAACTTTCAAAGAGATAGGGTAATGATGTGGTAAAGTCCATTCGGAAGGCGATTTGCAACAATTTGCGAATATTTTAATAAAAGGTAAAGTATGCCCATTCTGGTCGGTTTTGGTTAGGGGCTGGAGCAAGGAAATTTGGATATAAAAATTATTTGGATGCCGTAAAATTAATAGCAAACCAGCTAATGAACTAAAGGAAAGCAAAAACTTGAAATAAGGTTAACCTTAACATAATGTTCGAAAACGGAGTGGGCTTGCCCCGAGGTTGTTTACTTAAGTTGCAAAAAAAGGGAACGGTAGATTATTACTCCCGGTAAATGGCCATCACAGGCGTATTGATATTCTTGATCAGATCTTCCGCAAGGCTATAGGTAAACAGGCGCTGGTAAAAATTACGCTTGTGATTGATCAGGTACACAATATCGATTTCATTTTCCGTACAATATGCCAATAGCGATTTTTTAATGTCAATGGAATCGATGGTCTTGAAGGCGACGTTGTGAAAGTCGTGAACTTTGAGCGACGCCTTGAACCGGTCCATCAAAGGAACGATGGAATCGCCATGGGCCAGATCAAAATGGACTACGTGCAATTTCGCACCGAAACTTTTCAATTGGGAAGTGAGATCTTCCAACGGCTCTTTTTCATCGTCGCGGTAGTCCACCAAAAATAGGATGTTGTTCAAGTTGCCGTCAAACTCTGCCTGGCTGGGCACTACAATTACCGGCTTGTTGATTTCGTCAAGTATCTTAACGGTATTACTTTCGGTGAACAGTTCGAACAGGCTATTTTTGGTGAGTTGAGTGCCCATGACCACCAGATCGATCTTGTCTTCCCGTTTAGCGGCATATTGGGTGAAGGTCTCCAAAAAACTCCCTTCGCGCACCACGTATTTGATCTTAATTTCGTTCAATCCCTTCTCGGCCACTATTTCCTCAAAAGGTAGAAAAGTCTTTTTCTTGCTCCTAAAATTCCTTATATCCAGCTCTTTATAAACCTCAGCAATATGTGGTTGTGCTTCTACATTCAAATCGAACGAGTGGAAGACGACAATCTTTGCGTCCATTTTTTTGGCGTATTCCAAAGCATATAAAAACGCGTTCATCGAAACTTCCGAGAAATCCGTGGGAAAAAGGATGCTTTCCATTCTAATTATTTAAAAGGATATTTCAAAATAGTCACTTAAACTTACTCCATATTAGACGATCTAGACCAAGGTTGCCAAATATTTTACCGTAAATACCAAAACGATACTGACTACAAGACCGAGAATGACCTTGGCGAGATCCATCCCTAAAGATCTGAACATTTTGACCCGCGCTTCGCTCCTACGTAGCACAAAGTTCAGGGCAATCTCACGCCCGGCCAAAATACCTATGAACACCCAAGTGGTGCTCATGGGTACGTTGTTCAATTCCTTAAAATAAAATAATATGATACCGTAGATGAAGTCGATGATGGTCGCGGAACGTATATCTACCGTATTGGTCTTCGATTTTATTATACTCTGTATGGCTCCCCCTTTTGTAGCGATGATATAGGCCAACATCAGCAAAATGACAACCAATGAAAATGTGATGGAGCCCAAGCTCATTTCCCGGGGCAGGTATACATAGATGTTAGCAAAATCTTGAATGAGCCATTGCGACCATAGAAACCCGGTGGAACACCATTGCAGCACCGTCCAGATTTGGGTCTCTTTGGGCGTTATCGGTTTTTCGATAAAGCGTTTTTCCAATAATTTGGATACGATGAGGTAGAGCACAATGGCCGCTGTAAAAGCGACCAGATATCCTGAAACGGATTTTATGACCATCTCGTTCAGGTTCTCTTCGTTGAAAAACGTTAGGATAAGAAAAGAGGTGCTAACAGGTATTCCTGTTCGGGTGAGCAGCATAAGCACGATGGGCGGCAACAGATAGTACCATGCGAAGGGGTCGGGCATCGGATACTTTCCCAGTCTGCCGTACGACACGTCACCGTCATAATAAACATACCCGTAGCCCAGGGTGGCGGCCAAAATACCGCCGGCAAAGAGCCACAGCACCCACCATTTTTTTCGTTCATTGCTGCTTAAAAAAGTCCCCAAGGTCTGAATGGTATCGTTGCCCACTACCGAGTAGGCGGCCATCACAAAACCTAGGTACATTACAACTACTTCGAAGTTCAATTTTAATTCCGGAATGGGTTATGCTACAAAGTAAGGATACAAAATGGCTTTCAACACGATACGTAACGTTATCAAATAGTTAGGTAATTAAAATACTTAGTTAATTAAAAGCTATAGGTTGGCAAAGGCCTCATAATCCAGTACCTATATTTCCGATATATCCCGGTAACAGCATGTTCTGTTCTTGATGAAGCCGCCTAGAGCGCTTCGACGGTTTTATTTACAATGATTTAAAATTCAGCTAAATATTTGATAGCCAAATCTTAACCTTGTTTAACTTTGGGATAATATCCATTTTGTTCTTTTGGGGCTCACTTAAAACCTAAGAACATGAAAAAAATGAATCTAGTGCCGATGGTCATCCTATCTATGCTTGTTGGATTTTCATCCTGCGACAAACTCGATGATTTCCTTGGCGGTGGTGGCAATCCCGATGAAGAGGATAAAGCACCTTTAGTTATTGCGCACAGGGGCGCACAGTCTATTTATCCCGAGCATACGCTGGAGGCCTATAAAAAGGCCATCGAACTCGGTGCCGATTATATCGAGCCCGATCTGGTGATGACCAAGGACAGTGTCTTGATCGCCCGCCACGAACCATTTATGTCCGGTACGACGAACGTGGCCGATCTGCCGGAATACGCACACCTAAAAACCACTAAAAATCTCGATGGCAAGGAGGTGACGGACTGGTTCGCCTCCGACTTTACCTTGGCAGAGATCAAGATGTTGCGCGCCAAACAAGCACGCTCGGATCGGTCGGACCAATTTGACGGCCTGTACGAAGTGCCCACGTTGACCGAAATTATTGCCTTGGCCAAATCGAAAAAAACCACTATGGGAGAGGCGGTAGGGCTTTATCCCGAGATGAAGCATCCCTATTTCCATAAGGCCTTGGGTTTTGGTATCGAGGATGCCCTGATGTCAGAACTTTCGGCTGCCGGGTTGGCCAATAAAAACGCCCCGGTCTTCGTACAGTGCTTTGAGGTCGCTCCATTACAATATATCAACGGGAAATACTCCGTAAAATTGGTGCAATTGATTTCCACTTGGGACGTAAAACCGGATGGTACTTTGGATTTTATTGTGCCTGAAGGGGAATTCATCTCCAACGCCGCCCCGTTCGATTTTTACGCTGACGGCGATACCAGAACCTACGAATATTTCACTACGGAAGCGGGAATGCGCTTTACGGCATCCTATGCCGATGGTATCGGCCCGTGGAAGCCTTTTATCATCCCCTTTGAAACGGATGCGTCAGGAACGATTACCGTTTTGCCCGCAACCGATTTCATTGACTTGGCGCACAAATATGACTTGCAGGTACACCC
>NZ_JBGTHY010000504.1:0-2805 GCF_041745955.1 Pricia sp. | reverse complement strand
TCGATATGGTCTTTGGTATGATAGACGACTCTCCGGTCAAAAGAGGAAAGGGGAATGGTCTCCAAGGTGCTTTCCAACTGCTTCAACGAATCCGGCCTTTGTTCCAGTTGCTCGATGGCCACCTTTCCGAACTTGGCGGTTTCAACGACATCCGGATTGTGCGAGCAAACGGCAAGTCCCACATAAAAAGGTGCGGCAAACGGCAACCTGAAAGAACCTCCAGAAGATTGCAGCTCCCCGCCATCGTCGACGATGGACATTGAAATATAAGCCCCATTCTTTTCGATGCGTACCCGTTTCGGGGCGGTGACATTGGCCTGTATTTCACGTGTCGGACCGCCTGCCGAATCCCGATATTGGATAGACGTCAGTCCATCGCCATGCACGGCCGCATCCACATAGGCTGATTCCGGACCAAGACTTTGGCGGATCATAAGACAGGCCTTGCGGTGGGGGTCGGTACCCTTGCCCACCCATTCGATATCGGCCGTAAGGGAAACATCACCGGACATTTTTTTCCATACAAAATGGAACTCATCGGTCTCGCCCCACATGTTGGTGCCGCTTCCGGAAACGGTATACCTTCCAGTAGAAGCATCGAATTCCGCCGAACCGGCATTCTTGACAGGACCGATATCGCCGTTGCCTTCGAAAATGCCCAGATCTTGAGTGTGCCCAAAGGAGGTCACCATCATGGTGAGGACCCAAAAGTAAAGGGTTGGGAATTGTGTTTTCAATGCTTTCATTTTAAGCCAGGGTATCTTTTCAAGTTAACTATAAACTTTTTTGCAGGCGACGGTTTAGCGGTATAATTTAAGTTAAATCCAAAAATCATCCCTATAACACCGGTTATTATTATTTTCAATAGTAGATAAAACTCTTTGGGCATCTTTAATCTAAAGACAAATTACGATAAAATAGTGGAAATAGGTAGCGGCTTTTTTCGAAAGTTAGGTAAGTGCTTTTGTGCAACCTGTATAAAAATAGGTTTGATTTTTTTCTATATTTGGGCTACGTTGCGAACAAACGCTAAAAACGTACGAATATGGACCAACGAAGGGATTTCATCAAAAAAACAGCCCTTTTAGGGGCGGGTGCAGTCCCGCCCAGTTATTCTTTCGGCATTCCAAAATACGGAATGAAAGATAAGCTGAACGTGGGCATTTCGGAAGCCAAATGGCGTACGCAGCATTCCGTGCTTCGCAATGCCGACGTGTATCCTACCCATGGCCTCGGCACTATCGCCGTGATGGATAACATCAACCGCGGAAACCGTTTTCTTTCCCTGACCTCACATGGCACCAAAGCCCGGGGACTGCACGACTACATCGTTGAAAATGGCGGGGAAGAGCATCCCAATGCCAAAATTAATTTCAAAATGGGCGATGTTATTACCAGCACCATCGAAACCGCCAACGGGGAAACGATTCTCATAACGCATGATACGACCCTTCCGAGACCCTATTCCCTAGGCTTCCGCAACCAGGGTACGAAAGGCCTTTGGGAAGTCGACGGCAACCGTATCTACGTAGAAGGAAAATCGGCGGAACCCCACGAATGGGATGTCGCGGATGAGTGGCTCGAAAAATACGACCATCCCCTTTGGAAAAAATATGGCGAACACGCTCTCGGTGCCGGCCATGGTGGAATGGATTTTTTCGTGGAAAATGCCTTTGTAGAATCCGCCAAACAAAACGTGGCTCCCCCAATGGACGCCTACGATGCCGCGGCATGGAGTGCCGTCACCCCATTGTCGGAGCTTTCCATCGCCAACAACGGCGAACCCCAAGATTTTCCTGATTTTACAAGAGGAAATCGGATTAAAAGGAAACCCTACGACTGGATGAAGGATAGCTATTGAAGGATAATTAACGAAGAATACCAAGAATCCAACAACTTATTTTCCACCCGTTTTTTCTAAACCTAAAGGATGCAAAAATTTTCTTTCAAAGGCTGGCAGCGTTCCTCGATCATAGCTAGCACCATGGTGCTACTGGTTTCGGGATGCCAATCAAAAACAGAAAAAACACCGGTCAAAGGCGATAGTCCCAAACGCCCCAACATCGTCATCATCTATGCCGACGACCTCGGCTACGGCGAACTGGGCGCCTATGGGGCCACCGAATTGGAAACCCCGAATTTGGATAAGCTCGCCAACGGCGGCATGCGCTTTACCAACGGTTATGCTTCTTCCGCGACCTGTACCCCAAGTCGATACGCCCTGCTCACGGGCACCTATCCATGGCGGAACAAGAACGCCAAAATCTTGCCCGGCACCGCGCCTTTGATTATCGATACGGCACAGATGACCATCCCCAGAATGCTGCGGGAGCAAGGCTATAAAACGGGTATCGTCGGAAAGTGGCATTTGGGGTTAGGCAACGGAAACGTAAACTGGAACGAACGCATCGCCCCCGGCCCCAACGAAGTAGGTTTTGAGCAGAGCTATATTATGGCGGCCACCCAAGACCGGGTGCCAACGGTCTACATTCAAAACGGAAAGGTGGTCAAGCTTGATTCGAACGACCCGATACAGGTCGATTACGATAACAATTTTCCCGGAGAACCTACAGGAAAGGATAATCCTGAACAGCTAAAAATGAAATGGCACCATGGCCATAACAACAGCATTGTAAACGGTATTCCCCGCATCGGTTTTATGAAAGGCGGCGAATCCGCCAAATGGATTGATGAGGATATGGCGGACACCTTTCTGGCCGAAGCCCAAAAATATGTCGCGGCGCACAAAACCGAACCTTTCTTTTTATATTACGCCTTACAGCAACCACACGTTCCGCGTACCCC
>NZ_JBGTHY010000503.1:0-5168 GCF_041745955.1 Pricia sp. | reverse complement strand
GCCTTGCGCAAGCGAATGTAATAATCGGGATTGACCGTATCCTTTGAGGTCGTTATTTTGGCTTCGCTCATAAAATAGACCGAATCGTTTTCCTTTTTGGTGACCTCGGCGTACACCTTCATGGCATCGCTGCCCAATTGGCCCAGTCCGGCCTGCTGTTCGGTACGGGAATTGAAGATTAGGGCCTTTTCGGTATCGAAATTAAAGCGGATGCTGTCCGGTCGAACCTCGTTGTCGCCCTGTTTGAAAAACGGCAACTGGGTGTAGTTGCCAAGGGAATCCCGTAAACGGCCCGCGTAGACCTCGTTTTTTATATAATCCATGATAATAATGCCGGCCTTGAGCTCGGTATCCTGATAATAGATTTCCGCCTCGTTGTAGAGATATATTTTTTGGTCCTTTTGGCTGAGCTTTACATAATCCTTGGCCGTGTACCTGATTTTGTCCAGCAACAGGGGCTGATTGCCAGTGGCAGGCTTTACGGCCGTGGTATCCAGTACCGGAAGGGTATCCTTTTTAATCGGTTTCGGAAAGAGCGGGGCGACAATCGTATCGGGCTCCGCCTTAATGGGCAGGGGTATCAATCCGTCTTCCTGTGCAACCGCCGACCAGGCGCCGACAAATAGCAAAACCAGTAATACTAAACGACGATTGTTTGATTGCAAGGCTATATATCCTATTTTTGTAATCGTTTGGCATGGAGTTTTCGTTACAACAGCTAGCGGACCATAGATAACAAAGCCCAAACTTACATATATTTTTTGTTCCCTTTATAGGGAGTTACCACAAATTTAACCAAAAATGAAGGCATTGAAACAGGGTACGAACCTAGGTTCCAAAAGGTTTATTTGGTTTCCGTGCAGTATTGTACTCGCCCTATTACTGACCTCTTTTCATACGAACAGGAATGAAATACGCAACGATGATACATTCACCATCGTTCTCGATGCGGGCCATGGCGGACACGATCCCGGAAACTTGGGCAATGGGTATTACGAGAAGAATATTGCGCTCAACATCGTTCTGAATGCCGGTGCGCTGTTGGAGAAAAATCCTGATATCAACGTCATCTACACGCGAAAAGACGATACTTTCGTCGACCTTTACGTCAGGGGCGAGATTGCCAACAAGGCCAATGCGGACCTGTTCGTTTCGGTACATTGCGACTCGCATACCTCGCAGGCCCATGGCGCCGGTACCTTTGTATTGGGCCTTCATGCGAACAAACAGAACTTCGAGATTGCCAAGAAAGAAAACTCCGTAATCTATTTGGAGGATGACTATAAAAGCCGCTATGCGGATTACGATATCAATTCCCCCGAATCGGTTATCGGACTGACGATTATGCAAGAGGAATTCTTGGATCAAAGTATCGCTTTGGCCAAGGCCATACAGGATAATTTTGCGAACAAACTCAACCGTGTCGACCGAAAAGTAAAACAAGCGGGATTTATCGTGCTACACCAAACGTTTATGCCCAGTGTATTGGTGGAAACCGGATTTCTTACCAACAAGGAAGAGGGCGCCTACCTGAATTCCAAAAAGGGACAATCGCAAATGGGTACCGCAATCGCAGAGGCGGTGATGACCTATAAAGAAGACGTGATGGCCAATATTGCCGATTTTGTCGACCAAGCGGTTACCGAAGCCCCTGACCCGGATGATAGGGGGTTTGGGAGTCAGGGAGGGGTAGGGAAGGCCGAGGACAAATCCAAAACAAGTACCACCACCGCAGGGCAGCAAGGTAAGGCAAAGGATAAAGCAGCCAAAGAGACCGCACAGATCATCGAAGAGGCTGGGAGAAATTCAAAAGAAGCTTCAAAACCCAGCAAAGAAGCGATGGAAGAAGTGATAGCTAATGCAGATCCCGAAATATCGGCAGTATCTACGGATACCCCGGCCGATTCCAAAAAAAAGGAAACAGCGAATACCAAAGATGAGATTGTTTATAAGGTACAGCTGATGGCCAGTGCCAAAGAATTTCCGTTGCGTCCCGAATCGTTCAATGGCCTCAACAGGGTCTCCAAAGAACCTATTAAAAACCTGTACCGATATGTTTACGGAAGCACCCAATCTTTGCGAGAGGCCAAGATGTTGAAATCCAACGCGGATATGAAAGGGTATCCAACTTCCTTTATAGTAGTATATCGCAATGGTGAACGGATAACGTTCAAAGAAAGCCAAAAATACATCTCGGCGGAGTAACCAAGATATTTCCCACTATATTTGTAGTGAAAGCAGATTACCGATCCGCTTCCGTTTTTTATTTCTAATTTTGTATACTGATGTCACTCAGAAATTCGTGACAGGAGTACCTAATCACTCAAAATACATCCATTTGAAAATATCCAGGGAAATCAAGACAGGTATCATCGTTGTAGGCGGCATCCTGTTGTTTGTATTGGGCTTTAGCTATTTGAAATCTTCACCGTTGTTCGAAGACGGTAAAAAATTCTATGCCGTTTATAATGACGTGGGAGGCTTACAAACGGGTACGCCGGTAACCATAAATGGACTGGTGGTCGGAAATGTCAACGGAATCAAGTTTAAGGACAGCAGTGGTGATCTGGTTGTGACCTTTTCCGTAAAGAACGACTTCGGATTTTCCAAGAACAGTCCCGCAGAACTTTACGATACCGGTATCATCGGTGGAAAGGGCATTCAGATCAAACCCTTGCAAGATGGTGCGGCCAATGCAAAATCGGGGGATACGCTGAACAGCAGTATACAGCCGGGCCTTACCCAATTGCTGCAGACCCAATTGACCCCTTTGCAAAAAAAGGTCGAAGGGGCGGTCACCAATGCGGATTCTTTGTTGATGAACGTCAATCAGGTGTTGGATGGCAGGGCAAAAAAAGATTTACGGGAAACGCTTTCCGGCCTTAACAAGACCGTGGCGAGTTTTCAGCAAAGTGCCGATGCCCTCAACCGTATTTTAAGCAATAATGAAGATAAATTAGGGAACTCATTGGAGAATTTTGAAAAGTTGACCGCCAATTTTGCAACGCTATCCGATTCGCTTAACAATGCGGGACTCAACCGAACCTTGGCTGGTCTGGAATCCGCCGTATCGAACCTTGATGAGTTAATGGCCCGTATGAACAGCAACAAGGGTACTTTGGGCAAATTGCTGAACGATGAAAAACTCTATACCAACCTCAATAATGCCTCAAGGGAGCTTGATCTGTTATTGCAAGACCTACGACTGAACCCGAAACGCTACGTAAACGTCTCGGTATTCGGTAAAAAGCAAAAGGAATATGAGCTGCCGGAAGATGATCCGGCCATGGGACCCACCCAACCGAAAGACAATCAGTAGTAGATATGGACCGTATTCGATACTACGAAGGTCACTGCCCCGTACTTGGAATAAATCGTTGGACAATAAAATATGCAATACCTTCCCAACCTAATTTTTATCATCCTGCTGCTGGTCGGTATCGGATATTTCGCCCGAAACATAGCACGTCTTCGCAGGAACATCAAGCTGGGAAAGGATGTTGACGTTTCCGACAACCCCTCCCAACGTTGGAAGAATATGGCTAGAATAGCCCTCGGGCAGACCAAAATGGTGGTTCGACCGATTGCGGGTGCGCTTCACGTAATCGTTTATTTAGGCTTTATCATTATTAATATAGAGGTACTGGAAATCATTATCGATGGTATTTTCGGTACCCATCGCATTTTTGCCCCCTTGGGTGCGGTATACGATGTGCTGATCGCCTCCTTTGAAATACTGGCTTTTTTGGTCATTGTTGCGGTGCTGCTTTTTTGGATACGTAGGAATATCATCCGGTTACAACGCTTTATAAAGCCGGAAATGAAAGGCTGGCCGAAAACCGATGCCAACCTGATCCTTTATATCGAGGCCGTTTTAATGGTATTGTTCCTGACGATGAACGGAGCCGATTATCAGTTGCAACGGATGGATATGGCGTACTATACCCAGGCGGGGGCCTTTCCGATAAGCCAGTTTATCGCACCGATTTTTGAAGGGATGTCCGTTTCAAGCCTTATTTTGGTCGAACGTACCGCTTGGTGGTTGCATATTGCGGGAATCCTGTTCTTTTTGAACTATCTGTATTTTTCGAAGCATCTGCATATTCTGTTGGCCTTTCCGAACACGTATTTCGGACGGCTGAAGCCCCAGGGTCAATTCAAGAACCTCGATGCGGTTACCCAAGAGGTCAAATTAATGATGGACCCCTCGGTGGATCCCTATACAGCACCTGCGGAGGGCGAGGAGGAAGCCGAGCCGGAAAAATTCGGGGCCTCCGATGTGATGGATCTGAGCTGGGTGCAGTTGTTGAGCGCTTACACCTGTACGGAATGTGGTCGCTGTACCGAAGAATGTCCCGCGAACCAAACGGGAAAAAAGCTGTCCCCCAGAAAAATAATGATGGATACGCGGGATAGGCTAGAAGCCGTGGGAAAAAATATAGAAGCGAACAAAGGCCAATTTGTAGAAGACGGCAAGCAGTTGCTGAACGATTATATCACCCCGGAAGAACTCTGGGCCTGTACCACGTGCAACGCCTGTGTGCAGGCTTGTCCCGTCAGCATCGACCCCTTGTCTATCATCATGGACATGCGCCAATACCTGGTGATGGAACAATCCGCCGCCCCCACCGACCTGAACACTATGATGGGGAATCTGGAGAATAACGGTGCCCCGTGGCCTTTTAATCAGATGGACCGGCTGAATTGGGCGGAAGGGAAATAGGGGTTTCCTCCAAAACCCGCCCGCCGAGTAGGGTTTAAGGGTTAATACCGCTGTCGAAAATCGATACGAAAAGCTAAACGAACTATTTTGAACAAAGAAACATTAAAAGTCCCTACAATGGCCGAGCTTTTTGCCGCCGGCAAGCAACCTGAAGTCCTATTTTGGGTGGGCTGTGCGGGCAGTTTTGACGATCGGGCCAAAAAGATTACCAAGGCTTTTGTGCAGATCCTGAACAAAGCAGGGGTTTCCTTTGCCGTTTTGGGCACCGAGGAAAGCTGTACGGGAGACCCTGCAAAAAGGGCCGGTAACGAATTTCTGTTCCAGATGCAGGCCATGACCAATATTGAGGTGCTGAACGGCTATGAGATCAAAAAAGTGGTGACCGCTTGTCCCCATTGTTTCAATACCATCAAGAACGAATATCCCGGTCTTGGCGGCAATTACG
>NZ_JBGTHY010000502.1:0-2357 GCF_041745955.1 Pricia sp. | reverse complement strand
GCTTAATTTTTATGAATCAATTTTAAAACAAAATATGTAATGTAATGAAAGCACACACAAAGAAAACACAAGCCACAATGACCCCTGAAAAGTCGTTGCAATTTTTAAAAGAAGGAAACCAACCGTAATTTACTGGAACAGGTAAACCACACAAGTGATGGGCAATTTCCCTTCGCCACTATACTGAGCTGCATAGACTCTCGCGTTTCGGCAGAGTTGGTTTTTGACCAGGGACTAGGCGATATCTTCAGTATTCGTATTGCCGGTAATTTTATAAATCAAGATATCTTGGGCAGTATGGAATTTGGATGTAAACTAGCGGGCACAAAACTGGTTGTAGTGCTTGGTCATACGGCCTGCGGGGCTGTTAAAGGAGCCTGTGACGATGCCAAATTAGGCAATCTTACCAATGTTAGAAAAAATAAAGCCCGCAGTAAAGGCCACTAAAGAACCAAAAGAAGCTGACCAACGCACTTCCAAAAACGCCACGTTTGTTGATAGCGTAGCACAGAAAAATGTAAATTTAAACATAGACCGAATATTACATGAAAGCGATGTTCTTGCCGAAATGCAACAAAAGGGCGAAATCATGATTATTGGTGCTATGTATGATGTAAGCACTGGAGTGGTAACCTTTTACCATTAATAAAAAGGGATTGGCAAACACGATAAAGCTATTTTGTTTTTGGTAATAAGCCAGGGCAACCTATACTGTTTCTTTCCTGGGTCGGGTTATGTCAAGACCCGTCTTTCAGGAGCCATCCACGGGTTATTCCTACTAATCATATTGCTTGGCGCAGGATCATTGGCTGCTTACAACCCCATTCCAGTACTGGCAGGTATTCTGATACCCGTAGGGCTCAATATTATAGATTACAAAGCCTTGAAGCACCTGCTAAAAGTTTCCCGTGCAGCTACATTTGTGCTACTGCAGGTATTGCTCATTACAACTTTTGACAACCTGATTTATGCTGTAGGTATTGGTATAGTTTTGGCATCTGTTCTTTTTATGAAAAAGATCGGGTGTCTGGCAGAGGAACGGACAGAGATAGAATCTTTGGGAGAAATACAACCTGAAACCCTCTGGGCTTGACGGAACTGGGTATCTCTTCGCTGGGCACAAGTGCGGGGTATGTACTCGAGAACGTTTGACGCACTCTTTATCTTGTTCGATTGCTAAAAGGGACGCCTTTGGAAAAGGATTTGCAAGAGCCCTTTCTAGGGTTCAACCAGAGCAACGCCCTATTGGGGGCACGCTTAAAATCCCTTTTCAATGTTTCCGACAACGCATTACGGACTTCTTGGATATAATTGATTTATAATTTTGGGAATAGCTGGTCTAGTTTATCCAATTACGGTACAATCCTCAACCGCTTGGAGAGAAATCCCGATATCCCTAATAGTTGCCATAATTCTATATAGATACGCCAACGATGTTTTGATCAATCAAAACTCGATAACATCAAGACTTGACGGAATTATTTTACTCGTATCCTTAATATGTTTTCTGTACTATATATTTAAACAAATGAAAAGGGAAAATATAGAGGTAGTTCCGTATGATCAAAAGTCAAATATTAAAATTTGGAGTTTAATCCGGTCTCGGAAATTGGCGGATACGTGAATACCTTTTGTAAGTATCGAAAGCTTCTTTGTTCGGTCCGACAATTCTGGGGTCTTTCGATTTCTTTAGTTCTACCCTTAAACGGGCCATCAAGTGTTCCTGTTCTTTTTCATGTGCCGCATCAGCGTATAAATTCTTTAAACACGACGGATCTTCGGCGATATTGTACAGTTCGAATTCCGGCCTTTTGGCGTGGGCAAGGGCAAAATAGGGGGCGATCGAATCGTTCTTGTAGTTTTCGATGATATAGGTCTTGGTCGGGCAGTCGTCGATATCCATAAAGGCGGCATCGGGAATATAATGGCCATTCTCGTCTAGGCCGTACATGGACAATAAGGAGGTAATGTCCTTGGGGTCATATTTTTGGGGGGCGCCCGCAGGCCAAAGGTCCGGTTTCATATTCCAGATAAGGACATAGTACTCTGAAAAGATGGCCCGCTGCGGGTATCCCCAATTTTTGTATCGCGAGGAAGAATGCCGCTCCCTTCCCGCAAAACTATATTTTCGCGAAGCATCTACGGCATCTTCCTTCTTCGACTGCAGGATGTCCAAAAAGCTTTTTCCCGATATGGGAAGCATCTTTTTTGGTGTTGTTTCCGTGACCTCTAAAATAGTCGGCGCAAAATCGATGAACCCGACCAAATCATCCGACCTTCTGTCTTTCCCGAATTTTTTAGGATAGCGTATCGCCAAGGGCACATGCGCCCCGTACTCGTAACTGTTGGCCTTGGCC
>NZ_JBGTHY010000501.1:0-2794 GCF_041745955.1 Pricia sp. | reverse complement strand
AACCGCAACAGCTACAAAGTAATCTTGGCCGTGCGGCCTAATTGATCGTGAATTATAAAGCGTATGTTTTCATGCTTTAGTAAATACTTTTGCAAATTGAATTGTGCAAAGCAAGCGATAGATCAAAATTAAATAGGCAATATGCCGTACCTAGACACGAGACACAAAAAGAAATCCTTCACGCTGACCACTTTCCTTTTGAGCGTGTTGTTGCTGATATTGTTCTATATCGGCATGACCTACATGGATCCCCCCATTGAAAACGGAATCTCCATCAATTTCGGTACCACCGATTTTGGTAGTGGAAACGTGCAGCCTAAAGAAAAGATTCAGTCCGAACCCATGGACACGCCTCCCGTTGAACCGGTCGAACAGGAAGAGGAGGTCGTAGAGCAGGAGGTCGTCGAAGAGGAAGAGCCCGAGGAAGTCGTTGCCAAGGAAGCCCCCGCCGAAAAAGTGCTTACCCAAGAAAACGAGGAAGCCATAAAGATAAAAAAAGCGGAGGAGGCGAAAAAGAAGGCCGAGGATGCCCAAAGGGCGGCCAAGAAGAAAGCCGAGGATGCCGAGAAAAAGAAACAAGCCGAAGCAGCCCGGGTTGCGCAGCAAAAAAAGGATGCCGAGGAAAAGGCCAGAAAGGAACAGGACGCCAAAAAGAAAAAACTGGACGAGCTCATGGGAGGTCTTAACAAATCGGATGGCACCGCCTCCGGTTCGGAGGGTGATGACAACAGGGCCGGAGACAAAGGTTCTCCCGATGGCGACCCTTATGCCACGAGTTATTATGGCAGCCCCGGTTCCGGAAGCGGCACGGGTGGGTATAGCCTGAACGGTCGCTCCCTTTCCAGCCAGGGATCGGTAAAACAGGAATGTAACGAAGAGGGCAGGGTAGTGGTCAAGATCGTGGTCGATAGAAACGGTAATGTCGTCAGCGCGCAACCCGGTGTCAAGGGCACCACGAACAACAGTCCCTGTTTATTGGAACCCGCCAAAAAGACCGCCTTCAAGCACAAATGGAACCAAGATTCCAATGCGCCCAGCCAGCAGGTCGGTTTCGTGGTGGTCAATTTTAAATTGGGAGAGTGACCTACAGGGAGACATTGGATTGGATGTTCGCCCAACTTCCGATGTACCAGCAAAAAGGGAAATCCGCCTTCAACGCCAAACTGGACAATACCCTTGCGTTTGCCTCACATCTCGACCATCCTGAAAAAAAATTCAAGAGCATACATGTCGGCGGTACCAATGGAAAAGGCTCCAGCAGTCATATGCTCGCTTCCGTTTTACAGGAGGCAGGTTATAAAACCGGACTATACACTTCACCCCATCTAAAAGATTTTCGGGAACGCATCCGGATTCACGGGCAACCGGTGGGTGAAAAATTCGTTGTTGATTTCATCCAAAGAAATATCCCTTTTTTCCATAAAAACCAGCTTTCATTCTTTGAAATGACGGTGGGTATGGCGTTTGATTATTTCTCCGAGGAAAAAGTCGATATCGCAATCGTCGAGGTCGGGCTGGGCGGCCGATTAGACTCCACGAACATCATTGTTCCCGAAGTCGCCCTGATTACTAATATCGGTTTAGATCACGTCGAAATGCTAGGAGACACCTTGGCCAAAATAGCCTTCGAAAAAGCGGGGATAATCAAAGGAAACAGGCCGATTGTCATCAGCGAATATCAAAAGGATACGGCAGAAGTCTTTGAAGCGGTAGCCAATTCCAAAAGGGCAAAGCTGACGTATGCCGATAGGGAAATAACAAAGGAGTACAAAACATCCCTTTTGGGAAACTATCAAGCGAAAAATGTGAAAGGTGTAGTTGCTGTTTTAAATGAACTCAAAGGTTTTAAGGTCACGAAAGACCACATCGACGAGGGGTTGCGTAATGTTACCCAAAACACCGGCTTGATGGGCCGCTGGCAAATATTGCGAAACCACCCTATGGTAGTCTGTGATACCGCGCACAATAGTGAAGGCTTGGCGTTAGTTTTGCGGCAAGTCGGCCAACAGCACTATGACAGGCTGCACGTAGTTCTAGGGTTCGTTAAGGGCAAAAACCTCGAAGCCATTTTACCGTTATTCCCAAAAAACGCTGATTATTATTTTTGTCGGCCTGACATTCCCCGTGGCTTGGATGTACTGTTACTAAAGGAAAAGGCCGAAGCATCCGGATTAAACGGAAAAAGCTACGAATCTGTCAAAAATGCCTATCAATCCGCATTGGAAAATTCCGGTACCACTGATTTTATCTTTATCGGGGGAAGTACTTTTACAGTGGCGGAAGTGGTGTGATTTTTTTTTGCATTATTTTCTTTTGGCATAACCAAAAGAGTTCTATATTTGCACCCGCTTGAATGGACAATCCCAGAGGAGTCGGGCGGGCACCTTTTCGGGCAATTAGCTCAGTTGGTTCAGAGCACCTCGTTTACACCGAGGGGGTCGGGGGTTCGAATCCCTCATTGCCCACTTATAGGATTATCAAATTAATCCAAAACCCTGCTAATCTATGATTGGCAGGGTTTTTTGGTTACTGAAAGTTCATCTCAAATCATATCATTTGATATTAAAGGTTCACAAATCGTCAACGTTTTTTTTTAATCGTCAACAGTTGGTTACCTTGGACTAACTTTCGTACGGTACCCTAATATTTCAGATTTGACTTTCGTCTCACTAATTGTTAAATTAAACAGACGAAAACATGAGATCTTCATTATCTTTTTCCATCCTGATCTGGGCTTATTCTAAAAGGGCGAAAATTAATTGGGCCGGCCTGTATGCCCGAATCACTATTAATG
>NZ_JBGTHY010000500.1:0-2992 GCF_041745955.1 Pricia sp. | reverse complement strand
GTATCGAACCATCAGCTGTCATTTTCAGGGGGTTCCGAAAAAATAAACTACTATGTTTCCGGAAATTATTTCGACCAAAAAGGGGTGGTCATCAATTCCGGTTTTGAACGCTTTTCCTTTCTCAGTAATATTGACGTTCAGGCAACCGAGCGATTGAAACTTGGTTTCAACGCCTATGGTAATCGCGGCACGAAAAAAGGCGTTTCTACCCAAGCGGGTAGCGGTGGCGCCAGTGGCGGTGATGTTATATCGTTGGCCTATCGTTTTGCGCCGGATCGCCCGGTTCAAAATCCCGATGGCTCCAATACCCAAAACCCTGTGGGTGACGCGTTCGACAATCCGTTTGCCGTGGCAACGGAAAGTGTCGATGATACCAAAACGGACGATTACCGGGCCAATTTCTATGCGGAATATGAATTTATCGAAGGTCTAACCTTTAAAACTACCTTTGGTTTTGATGCCCGCAACCGTACACGGGGTAGGTTTCAGCCTTCCACCCTACTCGGCACCGCTGGAGGTCAAGGGGGAATCGCCAGTCTGGAATCCTTGAAAGAAACCAATATTCTTTCAGAGAACTATCTTACCTATACGAAAGAAATCGGTAGAAGCAATTTGACCGCCCTTTTAGGATTTTCCTATCAAAAAAATAGGGCAGAACGCTTTAGGGCCGAAACCCAGAACCTGGTCAGCAATAGCCTCTCCTATTTTAATCTTGGTGCCGGTGCCAACGTTCAGACACCTTCATCATCGCTTACGGAACAGGTCATCGTTTCTCAATACGGAAGATTGAACTATGAGTATGACGATAGATACCTGCTGACCTTTACGGCTAGACGGGACGGAGCTTCCAACTTTGCGGAAAACAACAAATATTCGTTTTTCCCTTCGGGTGCCGTGGGTTGGAATATTTCCAATGAAGGTTTTTTGAAGGATAATGAAACATTGTCCAATTTAAAACTTCGTGCCAGTTACGGGGTTACGGGTAATCCATCTATAGACCCCTATCAATCCCTTGCCAGCTTCGAATCGATTTATGCCGCTGTTGGCACCGAGCAAGTAAGTGCGATCGTTCCGCGGCAATTGGCGAATCCGGATTTGAAATGGGAGTCCTCCTACCAAACCAATTATGGTATCGACATCGGCTTTTTAAATAATCGGATCAACCTGACCTTGGATTATTATAATATCGACACCAAAGACCTTATTTTAGGTGATTCATCGGCACCCGAATATTTTGGTCTGGCTAACCTGACCGCTTTGCGGAATGTTGGTGAAATTAACAACGAAGGTTTTGAGGTTACCCTGAACACTAAAAATGTGATTACGAACAATTTTTCATGGACCACCGATTTTAATTGGTCCCGTAACCGAAACGAGGTAGTTACCTTGATAGAAGGTCAAGATATATTCTTGGATTCCGCCCCTGGTTCCTTTTTACAGGACCAAACGCATTTGTTACGGGAAGGCGAACCCGTGGGTGTTTTTTTCGGGTATGAATATCAAGGCGTTTATCAAGGAGGGGACTTTCCAGCAGGTCTTGCTACCTATTCCGACGCGGAAGCCGGTGACGAACTTTTTACGGACGTCGATAGCGATGGGTTGATAACCGGTGACGACCGAAAAATTATCGGGGACCCCAATCCCGATTGGACCGCCGGTTTCAACAACAATTTTAGGTATAAGGGTTTTGACCTGAACGTTTTCTTTCAGGCTTCCGTTGGTGGTGATATTTTTAGTTATACATTTTTAGAATTAGCCTCCGGGGAATCGAATGCGACCACAGAAGTATTGAATGCATGGACGCCCTCGAACACAGCGACCGATGTGCCTTCTGCCAAGGTAAGGGAAAAACGTATCAATTCACGCTTTGTTTATGACGGCGGCTACGTACGCCTTAAAAACCTGGCACTGGGGTATAACCTTCCGGATGACACGGTTCAAAGATTGGGCGTGCAGGGCATTAGACTGGGCCTAAGTGCCCAAAATTTACTAACTTTTACTGACTTTCCGGGTACGGATCCAGAAGCTACCTATCAAAGCTCGGGAAATCAAAATAGCAATGTGAACAGAGGTTTCGATTATGGTAGCTACCCGAATATACGATCTTTGACACTATCAGTAAACTTAAAATTCTAAATAAAACACCATGAAAAATTATAAATATATAGGGCTACTTTTGGCTTTGCTCTTCGTAAGCTGTTCTTCGGAATTGGAAGAAGAGCCTCAGGGCGTTCTTTCGCCGGTTGGTTTCTTTAATTCCCCTCAAGATGTACAGACCGTAATAAACGGTGCCATCGGCAATATGGCCACGGAAGCCTACTGGGGGAGAAAAATCTCTATGGCCATTATGTTAAGAAGCGATATGGCGACCATCGGCGACCAGGGTACCCCGGCCCGACGAAGGGAAGTCAACAACTTTACCATGGGATCCGACAACGGTGTGATTACCGAACTTTGGCCAAAGGCCTATCAAGTCGTAGCGGGCGCGAACGAAGCCATTTTACAGGCCGAACAGCTAGATGTACCTGCCGAGCAAATAGACCCCATACGTGCCCAGGCCCATTTTTTCAGGGCTTATACGTATTATCATCTGGTACGTTTTTTTGGCGATATTCCGTATTTCGACCAACCTGTAGGTCCGGAGAATACAGAGGAGTATAAAACGGCCGCCAAGACCCCGGAAGCCGAAGTTTACCAAAATATTATTGCCGACCTTGAAGAGGCGAAGGCCTTTCTTCCGAATACCCAGCCGACCAGTTCATTGCCTACTAAAGCCACCGCTGCAGGATTTCTGGCTTCGGTCTATCTTACCATTGGAGACTATCAAAAAGCCTACGACGAAGCGAAGTTCGTGATCGATGGCGAAGGGGAATTCAACTTGGGCCTAGCAGCGGATTTTCAAGATCTTTTTAATGCGGACGAACAGGATGGACTTAATGAATTTTTGCTCACCTTGAACTTCAACGGGTTCAGCGACGGCGATACGGGCAGG
>NZ_JBGTHY010000499.1:0-9050 GCF_041745955.1 Pricia sp. | reverse complement strand
TTTTACCTTTTTTATTCACTATAAAATCAAATTTTTATCTTTTGAGATAAGTAAGCCCCGTTTCCAAACCTGTCGCCAACTCGAATAGACTGGTATTTTGCAGCATCCGTTTCAGTTCGTCACGGATGACCACGAATTTGTAGTGTACCGGGCACGGTTTGTCGGCGTTGCATTTGTCAAGCCCCAGGCCGCAGCCCTCGTAAATGGAATCCCCGTCTATGGCAAATACGATATCGCCCAATTTTATGGTATCGATACGTGCTTTGGGTATTTGAAATCCGCCTGCAGGCCCCTTTGTTGAATCCAGAATATTGGCCTTTGCCAGTTGATGTAATATTTTGGCGGTAAACGCCGTAGGCGAATCTATCTCATTTGCTATTTCACTCAAACTCACACGCCTTCGTTGCAGCGATTGTAGGGGAATATAGGTGCTGGCTTTTATTCCGTATTCGCAAGCTTTTGAGAACATTTCGGGGATTGAACGGTAAAATTAAGGGATATTTTTTAATTCGGATAAAATTATCTGAAAAAATTTTAAGAGGGATTACTTTATGGAATTACCATTATTTTTAATTATCGATTTTACGATGTTGATAGATCTGCATGAACAACATGGTCGACATCTTCTGTGCCCTATTTTTGGCTATCCACGCTTTTTCGCCTTCAAAAAGTTCGTCTATCGTTGCGAACCACAAATTGAGCCACAATCCGAAATGTTCCGGTGTTATTGAATGGTTCATTTGGTCATCGACTTCCTGATGGGCAAGAACTGGGTTTCCGGCGTATTTCCTTTTGAGAAAGAGTTGGGTCTCCCAGAAATCGGTAAGCAAATCCAGATGGCTATCCCATTCGGAAATGATACCGTTAAAGATGGGGCCAAGGACGTTGTCTTTTCGGATTTTTCCGTAGAAGGTCTCCACCAACAGTTTTACATCTTGCCTATCCTTTATTTCCCTTTTATCCATCTTCAACATCAATTTGCGAATCGCTGGTGCGTATCTTTTTCCAATTGCTTCCTATGGTCGGGATGCGCAATGGAAATCAACGCCTTTGCCCTTTCCTTTAGATTTTTTCCAAATAGATTCACCACGCCATATTCGGTCGCTACAAAATGAACATGGGCACGGGTAGTGGTAACGCCCGCACCCTGCTTAAGGTATGGTGTAATTTTGGAAACGCCCTTGGCGGTAACCGATGGCATGGCGAAAATGGGTTTTCCTCCTTCGGATAATGATGCCCCACGGATAAAATCCATTTGTCCGCCCACACCTGAATATTGGAGGCTTCCGATAGTATCGGCACAGACCTGGCCGGTCAGATCGATTTCTATTGCACTGTTGATGGCGGTTACTTTCGGGTTTTTTCTAATAATGGCCGTATCGTTGGTATAGCCCGCTTCCTTAAAATGTACCAAGGGATTATCGTCTACAAAATCATATAATTTTTGGGACCCTACCGCAAAGCAGGTTACGATCTTTCCGGTCTTGACTACTTTGTCCTCTCCTGTGACTACTCCTTTTTCGATTAGGGGAAGCACCCCATCGGAGAACATTTCGGTATGGATGCCAAGCCGCTTGTGGTTACCCAAATTGCTCAAAACGGCGTTAGGAATATTCCCGATGCCCATCTGAAGGGTGGCACCGTTTTCGATAAGTCCGGCCACATGTTTTCCGATTTGTTTCTCGATTTCGGAAATTGGCGTGATGGTATGTAAATGTATGGGTGCATCGACCTCCACGGCATATTCGATGTTCTTGATATGGATAATCCCATCGCCATGTGTACGAGGTACGTTCGGATTTATCTGCGCAATGACCTTTTTTGCCGTTTGAATGGCGGGCAAGGCAACATCGACCGAAACGCCCAAGGAACAATAACCGTGTTTATCCGGAGTCGAAACCTGTACGATGGCCACATCCAAAGGCAAAATGTTGTTGCGGAACAACAGATGTATTTCGCTAAGAAAAATGGGAATGTAATCGCCTTTTGTGCCATTTACCGCGTTGCGCACGTTGGCACCTACAAAGCAGCTGTTCGTACGAAAAGTTTGGTTGTAAGGCTCACGGGCATATTTGGCATCCCCTTCGGTATGGATGGACACAATCTCCACATTTTTTAACTCCCCGTACCTTTCACAAAGGGCATCGATCAAAGTGTTCGGGGTCATTGCCGCCCCTTGAAGAAAAACTCGGTCGCCTGATGTTATGATAGACACGGCTTCAGCCGTTGAAACTAGTTTCATTTGTTATTCTTTTGTTTTGGTGTGCAAATATCGCAACTATGGCAATTATAAAAGATGATATTCGTCATATTTTGAATGGTCCAAAATTTTCTTGGATTTTAACGGATTTGTAATATGGATTGGAAGTTAGGACCTACAAATTAATTGCCGTACTGTAGTAATAAAAAAAAACTATATCAAGGTAATAAGGTCTAATTTCGGAAATTGAATTCTAGAAAAAGTAAGAATAAATAGCAATTGACGAAGATTGAGTTGAAATAATATTTTACCTTTGAATCTACGAGCTAAATCATAGCGAAGGTTACCTATTCGGTTACCTGATTTAATCGGAATCTGCTAATTGTTTGATAATTAAAAAATTGTGGTTTGGCGGGCTAGTCCTGTCATCCCGACGAACTACTTTTTAAGCGGTATCAAAGCACTGTTAACTGACTGGTTGACAGTGCTTTTTGTTTTACATGAATTACTTCACTTCATTTGCATCTAAGCATTATTTCAACACGTCATTTAAGCAAAATTTACATACATCTTCAAAACTAATTATTAGAAAGTCATACAGAATAATTTTGATCCATCATCTACTACGAGATAAACGGAAACCGTGGAGGATAAATGTCGGATTATAATACCATTGAAACGAACTGAAATCATTGTATCGTTCGTACGCGTTACAGCAATAATCTCCTTACCTCGTCCAAAACTGAACTATCAACTTCCATTAGATAAGTTAGGGGAATTGTTAGGTTTTGATGTCCAAGGACTCACTTAAAGTGGGAGTTTATGCAGGCTTCAAATACTTTTAATGAATTCCCTCTTTCCTTTATTACGGGTATTGTCGATTTGTTTTTTCACGCTGCTCTTTTAATTCCCTTAGATTCCGCTGTTTTACGGGTTCAAGTATTTTTTGACCATATTTGGTGTGGAACCGATGTTGTTGCAGAAATTCGATGTTCAAGGAGTCCCATGACGCATTCGAGTATTGTGTGTTCAAAAACGTTGCCCACTCCAAACGCAATAATGTGTTTTTCGCGTGGTACGAATTGATACCCAAATGGAACAGGTCGGCATCACAGATAATTGCTTCATAAATATTCTTGGGCCGCTGGGGCATACGGGTCGCTTTGATACAATTAATTACCAAATCGATTTTGTCATACGGGTAGCTTTGGGCCAACAAAAAGTTACTGGCTTCGGTTGCGCTAAAATTCTCATGCCCGGCAAATACCGTGGCATTGCCGGTATCGTGGAACAAGGCCGCCAACATAACGGGTTCGAGTTCTTCCATTTCCATATTTTCGTACATACCTATTTTGAGCACATTTTCGTAAACATTCATCGTATGTTCCTCGTTGTGAAAAGGCAAGGTGCCGCAACGGCTTCCCGACAATAAACCTATACAATACTTTTTCGCTTTTTTTACAATGGTTGTCATTTTAAACACTTTATTCTTGTGCTTTTTTCTTCCTTGAGATATGTCTTTCCCGTTTGGTAAGGTAGCGGATAGTAAAGTAGCCCACTGTCAACAGGGCGATCGCCATATTAAAATAGATATCCCGGTTTTCCCATGAAGATTTTTTTATGGGCCAATGGGTATTGTACGCCAGAAGCAAGACAGCACCCAACATCCACAAATAGGAGGTATTATACTCTTTATAGGCCACTTTTTTAAGGTCAAAATCGTTTTGCCGAAACGTTTTGTCGATACCCTTTACTTGGGGAATCCAACGATTTACTTTTGACCGGTATACGTCGTAGCCTTACCGACGGGCCTCTAAGTTCAATGTTATGGTTCAAATCTTGGTTTTCGTAGGGCAACCTCACGTTCAACTCCGGCCTTCTTTAGATCGGATTTGCATTTTTTTAGCATCCCTTCGGAATTGTCAATCCCCACGAAATGGATATCTTCGGGAAGCACCTTGTCCAAATTGATCATAGTGGTGCCGGTAGAGCATCCCAAACCATAAACGTTGGTGCCCTTTACTGCAAAATTCTTTGTAAGTTCCGCAATCATTCGTTGTATTTCCTCATAAAAGGGTACCGAGCGTACGACCATATCATCGAATACGGTAGCCACCTCTTTATTGAACTTGAAGTCGTAAGCAGGCTTTTGAGCGTCTTTAAAAACACTGTCTTTTTTCATTATTGGTCGTGTATACTTCTAAGGATGCTTTTTTAAGACCGAACTTTTTGGTCCAAACCTGCTCATGCCCAATAACTTTGCACAAAAAACCTAGCTTTTTAAAATGGATTATAAGTCGTTCTCTTTGGAGACCAGATACATTGCAAACATAAACGGTACAATAAAAATGATTTTCATGATGGTATGAAACACCGCTTTGGCCCACCAAATAACCTTTTGTTTTAGATGCCACATCGTTACGTTGTTTAAAATTTAGGCATAAATGTAAGACCCGATTCTAAAGAAAATATAAAGCAATTCGAAAGGGATTTGTTATTAACCGAACGTCGGCCAAGAGCGGATTAAAACCGATATTTCATGCCCAAGCGTATGATTTGGGTCTCGTAGTAATTTTCGTAAAGCGCTTCAAAACCATCGCCATCCAATTCTTGGCGAATGCCGAAGGTGTTGAGGATATCGGTGGCGGCAAGGGTCAGTTCCCCCTTCTTGTCCCAAATTGCTTTTTTGAGTCCGAAATCGACCGAAGAACGTGCCAATTGTTCGCCCTGGGGGATGTTCATTTCTGAAAAGTAGACCCCGGTCAACTGTGCGGATATTTCCCAGGGCAGTACGAACTCGCTCGTGAGTTTAGCATTCCATACTTCATCGGTAGATTCGTCGATACT
The DNA here is from genome assembly GCF_041745955.1 of Pricia sp. Lineage (NCBI taxonomy): Bacteria > Pseudomonadati > Bacteroidota > Flavobacteriia > Flavobacteriales > Flavobacteriaceae > Pricia > Pricia sp. Next base: position 4,003 of record NZ_JBGTHY010000499.1, on the reverse strand, counting down.
GAACGATTGTTCAAAAGGAAATAATAGGATGCCTTGGTACGCATCTATGGTATTAATGTATCCGTTAAAACTTGCCGACACCTTGAACGTATTCGTTATATCTTGACTGAACAAAAGCTCTATGCCGGTATTGGTAGCACTACCCGTATTCTGATAGATCCGGTTCACGATATCATAATCGGGATCGGAATCGTCGATACTGAAAATTCGCATGTACTGGTCTTGGATCATTCTGTGGTACACCGCAGAAAAAATGGAACCTCTTCCCCACGAATATTTATGGGCAAGTTCGAAAGCATCGGTAAACTGTGGCCGGAGATAGGGATTGCCCACTTTTAAAAGTTCGGGATCATCGTATTTGGGGAATATACGCAATTCGGGTTCACCGGGACGGTCGATCCTTCGGTTATAGAAGGCGGACAATTTATTGGTATCGTTCAACTTGTAGGTAAGCCGAACACTCGGAAAAAGTTCGAAATACTCGTAGTCATCATTGTCGGGATAATAAATGTTCCCCGGATCCAAGTCATAGAATACGTCGGTCTGTTCGGCACGTAATCCGGCTTCCACGTCATACCTTTCTTTTTCGAGCAAATAGTTCACATACCCTGCAAAAAGGTTTTCGCCCCAATCGGAAAATGTTCCGAGATTGGGATAAATGATGGAATTGTTTCCGGGCGTGATGGTATAGTCCACGAGTAATCTCCGAATCCGGAGTTTGGCACCGAGCTCGATACGCCCGTTTTTTAAGGGGCGTACATAATCTGTGGATAGGTTCGTAGTATTTTCGATGGCACGGATGTTCGTCTTGTCCCTTCCTATCCTTACGGCGGAACTATCGTTCAACGAGTACGTTTCATCTTCCAGTCCTTGGGTGTACTGGGCATTGGCGCTCAAGGTATGCCCCGCCTGTTCGAATTTATGACGATAGTTTAATGCGGCATTGAGGTAACGGGTAACTTCTTCTTCTTGCCAATTGTAGAATCGGTCTCTCACGCTATTGTCCAAATTAATGAACGCTACTTGTGCGGTGTCGATATGTTTTTCACGATCGTAGAGTCCGGAAAAGGTAAAGCTGTTGTTTTCGTCAAGATCGTAGTCGATGCCCCCATTGATGATAGCGCGGAACTGCTTTCGGTTTTCGGGCACCTGTGAAACGATGTTCCGCCCATCATCATAGTTACGGGTCGTAAACTCGTTATTGGGCAGGGCTTCCTGAACGATGAATTCGGATTGCAGAAAGTAGTTGACTTTATCTTTTTTATAGTTCAGGTTGATGCTCGGAATTAATTTGGGATTGACGCTAAAGGAACCCAAATCGGTCTTGGTATCGGGCCTGCGCTTCCCCAAAGCGCCCAGTCCGAAGGATAGCCCCACGTCGCCATTCAGTCCGGTTTCTTTTTCCTTTTTATAGACAATGTTCACGATTCCCGCAAAACCGTTGGCATCGTATTTGGACGATGGGTTGTTGATGATCTCGATCTTCTCGATGTTGGAGGCGGGAATGTTCGCCAAGCCCTTTTGATTGCCAAATCCCGTTAGACTACTTTGCTTCCCATCGATCAATACGATTACCTTATCGCTTCCCCGAAGTACCACTTTGCCCTCTTGGTCAAAGGCGACACCGGGCATGGTTTTCATCGCATCGAGAACGGAACCGCCAGCTTGGGCAATGTTATCGACCAGACTAAAGGATTTCTTGTTCAGATCGGAATTTGTGGTCGCCTGTCTTCCGGTGACCTCTACCTCATCCAAAGCTTCCGCCGAAGGTTCTAGTTCGATTTTCCCCAGATCGAAAATGGTATTGAGACCGCCTGCCAACAGCGTCTGTTGGGTGCCGGTGTAGCCGATGAAAGAGAAATATACCTCATATTTGCCCAAGGGAATTTCTTGGATCTCAAACCTGCCGTCCACCTCAGTTATCGCCCCTGTTATCAGGGTATTGTCCTCAAAGGAATGCACTGCCACATTGGCGAAGGGCAGCGATTCTTTGGTCTCGGAATCGAACAATTGGCCGCTGACGGTTACCGATTCTTGGGCAAAAAGGGGTATGGATGTAAAAAATAAAATTAGGAGTACTGCTTTTCCGTGCATTCAGATTAATTTTTTTGATCGAGTTTCGAAAATACTAGGCAAACCTAAAGGAAATTTAAAGTTGGCGTCGATTTATCAGATAATCTTTAATTTGTCACCCCTATTCATTTTACGCTCACGGAAAAAACATGCCTACCATCCATGAATTCGTACCCGATCTAAAAACCATAAAGGTAGCAGATACGTTTAACGATGGCAAGTCCAAGTCCGGTAGATTTTTCGGCGTTACTTTCCCTGTAGAAACTTGGATACCAAATTAGTGCACAGCACTTCCGCTAGATAAGGATCCATTTTGGCCCATATCTCATTTTTCTTGTTATACTTAATTTCGGCAGCGGTAATCTCATGGAAGTTTTGAATGGTTTCGTTCATCAATTCGGCAAGGGCCACTTTTTCGATATTCACGAAGTGCCTGTTCTCTATTTTGGTCAACAGCGTCAACCGCTTGTTCATTTGGGTCAAGCGCTGGATATCCTTTTGGATGGAAGTCAAGTGCCCATACTGGCCATCGTTCAGAGTGTCGCCGTTGATAATGTTCTCGATCTTCGCCTGAATTATGGCCAAAGGGGTCGGTAAGGAAAATGGTTCCCTGTCGGCCATTAAGGCCCGTTCGATCCGATCTTCCGTTGAAAAAAGTTCCTCCTCTATTTCAAACTGTAACAAATTTCGGATATAAAAATAGAGTATAATGGTACTTAGCGCCATCAGAATACAACTTATCCAAAGAAGGTTTGGGAAGTCTTACGGATCAACGGTATACTTTGTTCTGACTTGGTCAATCCGCTATGAATTTATAGCCACTACCGTAGGCCATTTTTATATATTTGGCACCTTCGCCCGTCAATTTTTTACGCAGGTTGTTGACGTGTACGTAACTAAAATCAAAATTATCGGCAAGATCGCTATTGTCGCCCCATAAATGTTCGGCAATGATCTCTTTGGATAGTATCCTGCCCTGATTGGTCATAAAGAATACCAAAAGATCGTATTCCTTGCGGTTCAGTGCCCGGGGTCGAGTCCGTCCAGTTTATCGTCTAGGAAGTTGTTGGCCGAAATGATAATGACCCCCGTTTCCTTTTTTTTCTTTTTCAGTTTTCTGAGGACATCCAGACCATTGCCGGTCACCAAATTGACATCCAAAAGTATAAGGTCATAGTCGTATAGGCCGACCTTGTAAGTGGCATCGTCAAAATCGGATACTACTTCACACACATTGCCATCCTTTTCCAAATAGGTGGCGATGGATTGCTGTAATGCGATTTCGTCCTCTGCAATCAGGATTTTCATTACCGTAAATTTAAGAATAAAGGTAGTATGGGATTCTAAGGAAATTCTAAAGCGTTGTAGTTTTAAACCTGATCGATCAATTGCAGGAAAACCTCTTTCCAGTAGTTGGGATGGTAGCCCGTATCGGTATTGCCGAATCGAACGACTAGAATATTCTTTTCAGGGTACCTATATAGAAATTGGCCATAGAGGCCTATGGTGTAATAGCTACCATATTTTAGCGGCCCCAAACCCCAATTGATATTATAAAAGTGCTTGTTGTTTCCCGAAGGATTGGGGCGCGTGGAATACTCGACCCAAAAAACAATGTAAATCTAGGGTATAATGTTTTATCACGATCTGTCCCATACTCTGAGCTTTAATTTACCTTGAAAATCTACCGGCTTTGCAGGTGGTCATGTTCTGATGGCTATGCCTATTTTTGTGACATGAGTAAATATAGGAAACTTAGCCATTTCGTTTAAAAGTGTGATTATCATATTATAGAGGTCAGTAGTTAGCTGCATATGATTTCTTTCTGGTAAATTTTGTCCGCCTTTACCATCCGCACTATCAGGTTGTTGAATATGGTCCCTTTGCTTTGGGAGCGGTTCAACCGATAGCAGAACGCGTCGAAATATCT
>NZ_JBGTHY010000498.1:0-3084 GCF_041745955.1 Pricia sp. | reverse complement strand
AACGAAGGTTTTCGCTTTTCGCCTTTCCACTTTTCAATACTCCATAGACTTATCCAACTAGAAGCCTCCACAGTGGTAGGCATCCAGCCCATTAGGCTAATGAGGAATAGAATTCCGGCATCGTTAAAAATCGGGGGAGGGGTAAAATCGGCCACTTGTTCCACCTGACCCTTGAAAATTACTAGTGCGGTGGTTACGATAAGGGCAAGAAAAAGAATGGCGACTACGAACTTCAACGAATTTTCCAGAAAAGTATAGCGGCCGACAATCAACAATAAACTAATAAATACAAATAGACCGAAAGCCACATGGGTTATGGAAAAATCCGATATCTTAAAAAGATTGATAAACAGACCGGCGGTAACCGTATACAGCGCTGCTAAAATCGTAAAAGTGGTTATCAATGTGATAAAGCCATAAAACCACAAATAGCTTTTTCCACGATTCAGGTAGCCTTCGATCAAGGTTTTTTCTGTCACATTGGTATAGCGCACCCCGAACTCAAAAAATGGATATTTGAAGACGTTCGCCAGTATAATGGGGATGACCATAATCCAGCCATATTGCGCCCCGGCCTTGGTCGATAGCACCAAATGGGACGTACCGATGGCCATACTGGCGAACAGCAGGCCAGGCCCCAGATTTTTAAGGAAGGTCTTGGTCTTTGACATGGTCGGTCGATGATGAATGCTCCGAAGGGTCTAAAATAAACTATTTTAAAATAGCCGTTGTCCAAGTATACAAGATACGACGTTTTTGGAAACTGCCTACTGGCTGGGTTGGCATTTCGACTAGCATCGATGTGACAAATTTTTGAAGTTGAAGACTTCGGGAAGAATTTTAGTTCAGCATTTGATTTCGATCCGTTCCCCATAAAACTTGGGTTCGGTTTTGAAAAGCAGATCGATAAAGACCTTTACTCGGGCCAAATATTCCCGCAGTTGTACTTTAAGACCATGTTTCATTGAAATATCTTCCGCATTGAATCCGATGGCTACCAGTCCCTTTTTTTCCGCGAGATAAATGGCCCGCTCATTATGGAATTGTTGGGAGATTACGGTGACGCTGTCCAATCCGAAGACCTCTTTGGCGCGCACCATGGAATCCAGCGTACGGAAACCGGCATAGTCTAAGAAAATTCTGTCGCTGGGAATACCGCCTTTGACCAAATCGTTTTTAAAGGTCTGCGGTTCATTGTAATACGTGGTGCCGTTATCACCGCTGACCAGAATGAAGTCCACTTTATTCGATTGATAGAGTATGAGGGCCGCCTGTATTCGAAACGTGTAATAGGGATTGGGAAGTCCGCCAATCAGTTTTTTCGAGGTGCCCAGCACCAGACCGACCTTGTTTTTCGATATGTCGCTGGTGTCGGAGAATATTTTTCCTTCGGCCGCATTTGTGATAACCGAATTGCATAACCATATCAGCAACAGAGGTATTGCAAGGAGTACTATCAAAATTTTGGATAGTTTTTTTATCATGGTCGGTGGCTAGTTCGGCAGTAGCTTTTGAAATGGCAAGACATTTCTAGACGGTTGGTTTAAAGATAACGAAATATTTGCCGTGGAAGTATCCACACCTTTAGCAGCAATTCTTTTCCCATCTTTTGATCGAACTCTTTTTAAAACAAGAAAGATAATCCTCGATCTTTGGATTTGTCCTGTTTTTGGCCCTCGGTCAGGTTAAATATCTCTTTTTGGAAATAGGTATAGGATTGGTTGAACATGAAGTTGCGGAACACATCGATATCCTCATTTTTCCTGGTCTCTTCCAGGGCATCGAAATATTCCTGTCTGTCGGTGTTGGAGACCATTGTCATGGGCCCGCCATGGTACTGTTGGACATAGTTCATAAGAAGTCTGGACAACCTGCCGTTGCCATCGGCGAAAGGGTGTATAGAGACTATCTGGAAATGGGAGTCGAAGGCCAAGATGCAATTTGCGACGAAACCTTTACTTTGAGCTATATTTTTGTTGATATGGCCAAGAAGTTCTTCGACCTTGTCCGGAACCTTTCGGTAATCCATAAAGGATCTGTTTCCAGCGCGGACCGTCGTCATTCTGAATTCTCCTTTTGAGGAGTCAAAATCACCGACCATTGTAGAAATTACGGAACCAGTACTTTTTAATAGTAGCGAGGCAATTTTCCGTATCTCCTCTATGTCCAGTTTTTTCTTGGATCTGGCCAATTCCACTACATATTTAAGTGCATTGTAATGGTCAACGGTCATCAATGTATGGGATAGCGGTTTGTTCTTTGGGGTAAGGTTTTCGTCCAATAGCAGAAATGTTTCCCCTATGGTAAGTGTCGAGCCCTCAATCGTAGTACCATGGTGGACAATCGAATAGTAGTTGAATTTGTCATAATCAATGACTCCCCTTGAAAGCTCAAGATATTTATCCCTAACCTGCAACAGCTTTTGTATTTTATTATTAGGAGTTCCCATTACCGATGAGGATTTCTGGTTGATTCATAGACTTTTACAAAATTATCACAAACCAAGCTTAGTTTCTCATAATAGTTGAAGGATTTTTAATTTCCGACAAACTGTACTTTGGACACTTTTGGAAGGAAAAATAAATTATAGGAATCTTGAAATGGCCAAAAGAAATAAACAGAACAATATATACCAGCAAATTTGCTATAAAATATGAAACCCCTGAAAATCAATTGATTAACAAGGGTTTAAGTACTCGAGGCGGGACTTGAACCCGCACGACCAGATGGTCACAGGATTTTAAGTCCGGCGTGTCTACCAATTCCACCACTCGAGCGTGATCTCCGCAGCAAATGCAAGGAGAACGGACTTTAAACAAAGAAACGCCGGCAAGCGACGTTTATAATAAGGGCAATAAACCCTTAGAGCGAAAAACGGGATTCGAACCCGCGACCTCCACCTTGGCAAGGTGGCGCTCTACCAACTGAGCTATTTTCGCGTTATGTAATAAAATATGAACGTTCGCCTTAAATGCGACGGCAAATTTAATACATTTCTAATAATACCAAAGCCTTTTGATTGAAAAAAAATGAATTTTTTCAGGCGTGTTTCTTTTTCAATAACATGCGTTTGATTTCATTCAA
>NZ_JBGTHY010000497.1:0-2986 GCF_041745955.1 Pricia sp. | reverse complement strand
GGAAAACCCGTTGCCATTATCCTGGATACGGTCATGGGCCACGGCGTCGATTTTATGATGCATACGCATGCCTGGCACGGCAAAGCGCCGAATGATGAACAGTTAGAGGATGCACTTTCTCAGAACGCGGAAACGCTGGGGGATTATTAGAAAGTAGCTCACTAATCCTTTTTATGAAAAATTGACAAACAAATACAGATTTCCGCCGGGGTTAATGCTAAGTACAGCCAAAGTTCGGGAATGACAAATAAAAGTAATTATGCAATATACAGACCAGGGTAAAAAAGATACAAGAAGCGGATACGGAGCGGCCATGACCGAGTTGGGCAGAAGCCATCCCAACGTAGTGGCCCTTTGCGCAGATTTGGTGGGATCGCTAAAAATCGAGGATTTTATCGAGGAGAATCCCGAACGTTTCTTTCAGACCGGTATTGCGGAGGCCAATATGATGGGCATCGCGGCGGGACTCACCATCGGGGGCAAAATTCCCTTTGCCAGTACTTTCGCCAATTTTGCGACGGGTAGGGTCTATGACCAGATTCGGCAGTCCATTGCCTACTCGAACAAAAATGTCAAAATTTGTGCATCGCACGCAGGTTTGACACTCGGGGAAGATGGGGCGACCCATCAAATACTCGAAGATATCGGGATGATGAAAATGCTACCGGGTATGACGGTCATCAATCCCTGTGACTTTAACCAGACCAAAGCGGCCACCCTCGCCATCGCGGATTACGAAGGGCCTGTCTACCTGCGCTTCGGAAGGCCCAAAGTGGCCAACTTTACGCCCGTCGACCAAAAATTCGAAATCGGTAAAGCGGTAGTACTTCAGGAAGGTACCGATGTTACTATCATTGCCACCGGACACTTGGTATGGCCCGCCTTGATTGCAGCCGACAACCTTAAAAAAAAGGGTATTTCCGCGGAGGTTCTGAACATTCACACCATCAAACCCCTGGACGAAGAGGCCGTGTTAAAGTCCGTTAAAAAAACGGGCTGCGTAGTTACTGCCGAAGAGCACAACTTTTTAGGCGGGCTCGGCGAAAGTATCGCCAGAACCCTTGCCGTTCAGCATCCCACGCCCCAAGAATTCGTGGCCACCCAGGATACTTTTGGCGAAAGTGGCACCGCAGAAGAACTGATGGACAAATACGGACTGAACAATAAAGCCATCGAAGACGCCGTTGTTAAGGTTAAGAACAGAAAGTGATCGTGGTATCGTTTTTGATACGACGAAAGTAACAAAAATGACAACTATATGAAAAATACACTTCTAGTGGCAGCCTTCGCTATGTGTAGCCTCGCTGCCTTTTCTCAATCGGATTCAGGATTCGGTATCAAGGCCGGACTCAACTACAGCGCCAACGGCGACTATTTTGAATCTATCGGTGCTGCTGCGCGAGAACCTGATAGAAACGTAGGCTATCACATCGGAATTTACGGTAAGTTCGGGGTAAGCCGTATTTATGTAAGACCTGAACTGATCTACACCAAAACCAAATCAGACTATAACGGAGACAAATTCGATGTCAGCAAACTTGATCTGCCTGTATTGGTCGGGGTCAAAATAATCGGTCCGTTGCATGTGTTCGCAGGCCCTGCCTTCCAATATATACTTGATACTGAATTCGACGGTATCGGAATCAACGATATCGAAAACGACTTTACCGTAGGTGCCAATCTCGGTGCAGGTGTAAATCTCGGTAGGTTAGGAATCGATATTCGTTATGAAAGAGGTTTTAGTAATAACGAAGCTTCTTTTATCAATACGAATATCACGGAAGTGGGACCGAGTCGGGTCGATGCGCGACCGGACCAGTTGATTGTGAGTTTGTCACTCAAACTATAGATTATAGTTTCACCTTCCCTAAGTACTTCGTCTGACTGCATGATGCATTCAGAGGGAGATTCAGGATGAAACTTTAGTCGAAGGTTGACAAAAATTAATAATCGAGCCCCTCCAAAAATTTGGTGGGGCTTTTCTTTTTATTTTAGGGAAGGTTGTTAGTTATTATTTGGTATTCGGATCTAGATAGTCGGGAACTCCGTTACCGTCGGTATCATCATTCCACAAATAGCCATCACCATTGGCATCTTCCAGAATTGAAATAGTGCCATCACGATCATGGTCTGTTTCATTCATCGCATAGAGATCGATTTTGAAAACTAATGGACTGTAAGCAGGTATGCTGCCACGTAATGCATTGTAGTATCCTAATCCGGACGGAAATATAATCAGTCCAACACCATATCCATTTACAGAAAAAGTACCATCATCATTGACCACGGGTGCCGAACCTGTTTTAAAATTTGGAATGCCTTCTGCAAAACCTCTAGCTGCGGTCCCAGGATTTCTTGGCGATGAAGGTGTCTGTAAACTAGGCAAATCAAACCATACTGGAAATTCCTTGTTATTACCGTCGAAGACTGTACCGTCCAAAAGACTACCTTCATAACGCACAAAAGCTGAATCAGCAACTGTTAATACCTCCCCAACACCTTCTCTAGCTTTGAGATAGTAAAGCTTATGGGATATGCTTTCATCGCCTTCCAATAAAAAATAGTTAGGCGGCACCTCAATGACTAAGGAATCGACATAGTCACTCAAGGGCTTTAATGAAGTATTTCCTTCGGGAATCTTCTGTACTTTAATTTGAAAGTCAAAATTTTCGGAAACACTGTCAAACTCCTGATAATTGTAATAATGAGTTTTAAGATACTCCTGAATTTTCGCTTCGTCTTCCGCAGCAACTTCGGCAAGCGGTCTTGGCGGCACTGGTGGTGGTGCGGCATCGTCATCATTTTTACAGGAAATTATAAGAAATCCAAAGACTGTAAAAGCGATTATTCTCCTCATGGTCATGCATTCGTTTTTAAAGGCGGCAAGATACAATTTTCCCTTACTTTTGTCCGTGGGCTTAACAAAGAATTTTAGTTATATCATGCGTATCGACAAATACCTATGGCACATCCGCTATTTCAAGAC
>NZ_JBGTHY010000496.1:0-14789 GCF_041745955.1 Pricia sp. | reverse complement strand
CATTCGTGTCTGGGGCTTTCCGTTGACGCTTTTCGTCTTTGCGGTCATGGGTATTTTCAGGGGATTACAGAACACCTACTACCCTATGCTTATCGCCATCACCGGGGCCGTGCTCAACATCGGCCTCGATTTTCTTTTGGTGTATGGTCTAGAAGGATGGATTCCCGCCCTATATCTCGACGGCGCCGCTTATGCCAGCCTGATCGCCCAGGGCAGTATGGCGATTTTGGCTTTTATTTTGCTCTACACCAAAACCGATATAAGTCTGAGGTTCCGATTGCCCTTCAACCCCGAGCTCGGCAGGCTAATCGGTATGAGCCTTAACCTTTTTGTACGTACCATCGCCCTGAACACCGCCATGCTCTTAGCGGTTCGGGAAGCTACCGATATGGGCCCCAAATTTATCGGTGCACATACCATCGCCATCAATCTTTGGCTGTTTTCGTCGTTTTTTATCGATGGCTATGGTGCGGCAGCGAACATCATGGGCGGGCGACTTTTAGGTGCCAAGGATTACAACGGACTGTGGAACTTGGCCAAAAAAATAACCGGATATGGCGTTGTGGTGAGTTTAGTGCTGATGCTGGCATCCTTTGTATTCTACTACCCGATCGGAAATATTTTCTCGAACGAAACGACTGTCCTAAAAGCCTTCTATGCCGTGTTCTTTATCCTAATTTTAGGATTGCCCATCAATACGGTCGCGTTTGTTTTAGATGGATTGTTCAAAGGATTAGGGGAAATGAAATACCTGCGGAACACCCTTTTAACGGCCACATTTTTAGGATTTATTCCCGTTTTATATTTGGGGAAATATCTCGATTGGAAGCTCTACGGTATCTGGATAGCCTTTACCGTATGGATGTTTATCCGTGGGGCAGCCCTGGTCTGGAAGTTCCGAAGAAAATTTCGGCCGTTGTTGCAAAAGGTTTAAATTTGATTTAGTGTATCACAATATTTAGTAGGTTATTTTGATGTCGGGTCGAGCGCAGTCGAAACCTCAAGTTGCGAACTGACCTTGAGGTCTCGACTTTAGTTTATCTTGAGCGCAGCCGAAAGGCTCGCCCTGACACGACAAAAAGCATTTAGTTTCCTAATCATCCTTTTTAACGATTTTATTGACCGCGCATGGGAACAGACAGACAGAACGGAAGCCTCTACACCAACATCACCGGAAAGGTCGCTACTGTAGAATTCGGCCACCCTGCTAGTAATTCCTTCGTTATTGAAATGTTGGAGCGGTTTGCCGATGAAATCCATAAACTGTCCGATAACGACACCATTTCAGTAATCGTTCTTAAATCAGAAGGTGACCGGGCCTTTTGCGGCGGGGCATCCTTTGACGAACTAGTAGCGATTTCAAATTTAGAGGAAGGCAAGGTATTCTTCAGCGGTTTTGCCAAGGTCATCAATGCCATGCGTGAATGCAAAAAGGTTATCGTGGGCCGTGTACAGGGCAAAACGGTCGGCGGCGGCGTGGGATTGGCAGCAGCCTGTGATTACGTTTTCGCTTCCGAAGCGGCATCCATAAGGCTGTCGGAGCTTTCCATTGGTATTGCCCCATTGGTCATCGCCCCTGCGGTAGCTCGCAAAATCGGAACCGCCGCCCTGTGCGAAATGTCGCTCGCCCCCACCGAATGGAAAAGTGCCTATTGGGCGCAAGAAAAAGGACTCTTTTCAAAAGTTTTCGACGATATCAAGGAACTGGACAAGGAACTGGACTTTTTTGCGGATAAACTGTCCGATTACAATCCAGATGCCTTGGCGGAATGGAAAGCCGTACTTTGGGAAGGTACCTCGCATTGGGACACCTTATTGACAGAACGCGCCGCAATTACCGGAAAACTGGTGCTCTCCGAATTCACGAAAAACGCACTTTCGAAATTCAAAAAGTAAACTCAAATTCAACCATTATGGACGGAAATATTATTTTTCTACTTCTTGCAGTCATTGTAATTCTTATCTGGATCATTAATCGCTGGCGAGGCAACAAGATGCATGGTAAATGAAATCTGTTTGACAAAAGCAAAACCATCGTCGTTTTAAGGGAAATCAGTGTAACGCCCAAGAATTTTACCCGTATCATTCAATTTCAGAACTCCAAGCGCCAAATGTCGGGACCGGATACTTCCGACACTATGGATGTGGTCTTTGAAAACGGCGTTACCGACCTGTCCCACTTTATAAAAACGTTTAAGAAATTCACGGGTATGACGCCCTCGGAGTTTCAGTACTTGCCCGACTTAGCACTGGGATAATCCATATTATTTCTCCTCCGCCACGGATTCGGCGACAAGCGGGCGCCATATTGGCAAAGCTACGAAGGCCGAAAGGCTTCGGCGGACGTGGCCTATTTTATGTTGCAACAGGTTGATACTCCGAAATATATTCGTGAGGCGGTAGGGATTTCCTATTAGAGGGCCTTTTGAAAATAGAACATGCGGTATAAAGCCTATTTTAGATCTGCCGTGAACCATCTTCCAAATCTTTCAGAATCTCCGACGCAGAATCGGTAACGTTCCTGTATTTAGTATATCCCCATTTTGAAAAAAGTACTAGAAAAATTACCATAAATGGAATATACCCATACAACAGCTCGGTATTCGTGACAAAGATATCGTCCCCCTTGAACACTTTGACCACAACTGGCAAACTCACGGCCAACAGGATAAAATTGAGATAGATGCCGATACGTTGGGTACGCAGAAACTGTTTTTGTTTTTTGGCATAGGCGATCAGGGTATCTTTATAGGTGTTATTGATAAGGTCAATGCTCTTCATGGCATTGATGGAGCGCAGCACGGCCACAGGCAGCAAAATTATATAGCCTACCGTAAAAACACCCGAAGCCATAAGGTACCAAGTATCCAATTTTTGAAATTGGAGCATGAGTAGAATGGCCGCTGCAAAACATATCACCGCCCCAAGTCCTTCGTATCTTGAAAGTATCCCTATTTTACTTCTGTAGCGTTGCTTTGTCATTTCCATAATCAATGTATTGGTAAGTTTTTTTTGATGTTCCAATTGGTCGCTCAATTGTGACCAAGTTGTTTGCATTTCTTCCAGTTCCATGTCCTTAATTTTTATTGATCTGTGTTCTAAGTCTTTCTTTTATCCGGGCCATTCGCGTTCCCACATTGTTGGTGCTCAGTCCGGTTATCTTGGCTATCTCCTTATATTTTTTTCCTTCTAAAAAAAGAAAAATAATTCCCCGATCGACATCGCCGAGGTCTTTGATTTTTGAATAGAGTATTTTGAGACGTTCCTCGAACAGCGGGTCGTAGTCTTCTTGTTTAAGAACCACTGCATCCAAAGAAACTTTATAACCGCTTCTTTTTTTCCTTTTCAAATGTAACAAGGCCGTATTCAGGGCGATGCGGTACATCCAAGTCGTTATTTTGGCTTCGCCCCTGAACGTTTTGAACCCCTTCCACAATTGGTACACGATTTCTTGGTACAGATCCTTTTGGCTTTCGGTATCATCAGTATACAATCTTGTGATTTTGTAAATGATTCCTCCGTTCTGTTTGATAAGCTTTGTAAACGCCTGTTCTTCTTTCATAAAGAATAGTTAGTGACCCATTAGTGTTCACATTCTAAAAAAATCACATAAAATTTGAACTTTTTTTAAAGTTGCCTGATAATTACGGATGTGCTTCTCGTTCTATCTACCACAATAGTAAGTTGATAAAATATCGGCTCGGGAATTGATTGCCGATTTGTGCAGCTTGCGCAGGAAAAAAGAAAATTACAAATGGTGGGATTACCAAAATGAATACCGCAAGTTAAAATTAGGGTTTCTCAAAGGGCCAAAGGAAAAAGAAGTCTGATATATCGCCATCAGCCTACAGAATGAACCTTAAAATCAAGTAATCGGATGTTTTGGTCAAGCGTCTAACTACGAAAACTGTCATTTTTGCAAGTAAACTAAAGCTTGTTAAAATGAATGCCATAGAAAGATCTAAAAAATTAGATAAATTCTATGTGGTATTCGGTGGTTTGGAGAATCCACCGGATTCTTATCTGTTTTTTGGTAGTATGGGCATAATGGCGATGTTAGTGATTTTCTGGTATTCTTGGGGATGGACAAAACGAAACATGACTAACTTATCATTATCTTCATACTTTTGAAAGGAAACGTGTAGGTCAGAAAAACTATAAGGATAATGTAGTTGAAAAGTCATCTGAGCCATCTGCCGAATACCAAAAATATGAAAGCAATTGTATGTGAAAAATACGGCCCGCCATCAACACTTCAAATTAAAGAAGTGACCCAACCTGTACCAAAGGAAAAAGAAGTACTGGTCAAAGTCCACGCTGCGGCAATCAACGATTACGACTGGAGCATGGTTAGGGGAAGACCCCATCTTTATCGATTATTTTTCGGTGTAACCAAACCCAAACGCCCCATCCCCGGAATGGAACTGGCCGGCACAATACAGGCTGTCGGTGCGAATGCTACTTTATTCGAGATTGGAGATCCCGTTTATGGGGACATATCGGAATATGGCTTTGGCAGTTTTGCCGAATATCTCTGCATCAATGAAAATGCATTATGTTTAAAACCTACCTCAATGAGCTTTGAGGAAGCGGCGGCGATTCCTCATGCATCTATGCTAGCCTATCAAGGGCTTATCGATGTGGGCCAATTACAAAAAGGACAAAAAGTTTTAATCAATGGGGCCGGGGGTGGCGTGGGTACGTTTGGCCTACAAATCGCCAAAATGTATGATGCCGAAGTAACAGGAGTGGATACCGGAGCGAAACTGAAACGGATGAAAGCGCTCGGTTTTGACCATGTCATCGATTATAAAAAAGAAGATTTTGTCAAGAACAGTACGCGTTATGATTTAATACTGGATGCGAAAACTACCCGGCCCATATGGGCTTATCAACGAGTACTGCAACCTGCAGGAAAATATGTTACCGTAGGTGGAACCATACCCAGGCTTCTACAATTGTTTCTCCTCAAACCCTTCATTTCAATGGCCGGCAAAAAAAAGATGCATCTCGTGAGCCTAAAAGCCAATAAGGATTTGACCTATATCAACCAACTTTATGAGGAAGGAAAAATACAACCGGTCATCGATGGGCCTTACGCTTTGGAGGAAATTCCATGGGCAATACAGTATTTTGGGGAAGGGAAGCATACGGGGAAAGTTGTTATTAAGGTGTAGGGATACGCGATACTGGTAATTGGGTTTTTAGCCTTTAGGGGGTCTGCAGATGAGTAAGCATTATGGAGATGCGCCAGTTCTCTAAATTTCTGTAAATTACGACCTCAAAGCCGTTTTTTTTCAATTCTATGTTATGACACGAGACTGTATTGCACTAGAAGATTTTGACATTTTTCTAGAACATGCCGTTACGGGGAACGCAACGGTCGATACCTCTACCTTTGAAGAAGAGGTCATCGGATTCTGTTTCTACGGATCTGCAAATGTAGAGCTCGTCGTTCAGTATGGAAACAACAAACAGGTCTTTTCGAATACCAAGGGACTTCCTATCTCTTTTTTTGCCAACCAAAATACGGAGTTTGTCCATACGGTTTCCGCCCAAAAACCACTGCGCTGCGTGGTGGTAGGCTATAGTTTAAAGAACCTTCAAAAATTACCCAGTCAGGAAAAAGAGCTTTACCACCAGTATCTTCACCATCTTGTCAATGCTGCGGATGATTTTGTGGTAGGACCCCGTTTTTTCATGTCCCACACCATGCAGACTACTATCGACAAGATTTTAGTCCTTAGGGCTACAGGAAAAACAGGACGAAGAGTGGCGGAACGATTGGAAAAATTAGGGCATAGTGTCCGAAAGGGATCTCCACAGGAAAATCCCCCGTTCGTTCATTAAAGTATGGGTTCTTTTTATCCATTAAAAGAAAACAAAACATTTCTGACCAATGAAAGCATTAATAATAAATAGGTTCGTGATAGTCCATGCCTTACTAGCAACCCTTCCAATAACCGCCCAAACTACAGCCATAAACGAAGAAAAATTCGTCACTATCGGCGGCATTGAACAATGGATAACGATACACGGGGATGATAGCTCAAAAACCGTACTTCTATTCCTTCACGGCGGTCCAGGCAGTACCATGAGCCAATATGACGATACCATCTACGGCTATTGGAAAAAGGATTTTATTTTGGTGCAATGGGACCAACGCGGTGCCGGAAGGACCTTTGGCAAAAACATTCCGGCCGATTACGACGAAAACTATTGGGTAGAAAACCCTTTGACTGTAGCGCAAATGACCGATGATGGCATCGCATTATCCGAATATCTTATCGAACAACTTGGAAAGGAAAAAATCACTCTTTTGGGAACCTCTTGGGGCTCCATCTTGGGCGCCAAAATGGCCTTGAAGCGTCCCGATCTTTTCCATGCCTATGTGGGGCATGCGCAAATGGTAAGTCCAGCCAATGACCTGATCACGGCCTATCATAAGACCCTTGAAATTGCAGAGAAACAAAAAGACCTGGAATCGATAGCAGGGTTAGATTCCATCGGCCCTCCATCGTACGACAATGCCCAAAATACCGGAAAATTCTTCCGCATTATGAAACAATACGAGCGGGAGCATTCAACACCGGCACCCGATTCTTGGTGGAAATTGGCGCCCGAATATGACAATAAAACGGACAGTAAACACCGGTATGATGGAGATGATTATTCCTTTGTACATTTTGTCGGTCATAAAAAAATGGGGATAACAGCCATGAACGCCACGGTCGACTTCTTAAAAAATGGTCTGGAGTTCGAATTACCCGTGTATTTTATTCAAGGTGAAATGGATGTTTTGACACCGCCTGAAATCACCCGAGCCTATTTTGATACATTAAAAGCCCCGAAAAAGGAATATTTTTTACTGCCCAATGCCGCACATGGGCATAATCAGGCCGTGGTCGATACACAATACAAAATAGTGAAGGAATATATAATAGAATGAAATTAATTATATTTGAAATTGAAGATGATTAATATGAGTAACTATGTTTCAGATTCCATGGCATTCATTCCGAGACTAGAGAAACGAAAAATCCCCAGAAATGTAAAAGAGAAATTCGTACAGGCTGAGAAAGGGGAAATTGAGATTTCAATTCCGGTAATGGTTTTTGCCGATCAAGTTGACAGTAAATTAAAGGATTGGCTGAGGGAGGTATACCAACAAGCAAATTGATAAAAAATAATCAATATCCCTCAAAATAGTCCCTTAAATTGCGGGCGCGACCTAAACGCCCAATTCAAAGATGAAAACCAAACTAGCACTGGCAACTCTCATTTGTTTTTCATCCTGCCATAGAACGAAGAAAGCCTCAATTGATCAAAACGGGGAAACCGGAATTGCACATCAAATCGTAAAACCTGAATTCCAATCCATTATCGATTCCGCCGATGTGATAGGCGCCATACTCCTATACGATTATAAAAAGGACATCTACTATTCCAATAATTTCGAATGGGCCAGGACAGGAAAACTGCCTGCATCCACATTTAAAATCACAAATTCGATCATTGGGCTTGAAACGGGTGTCATCGAGAATGATAGCGTTATTTTTAATTGGGATGGAAGACCGAAAGGAAACCAAAACTGGGAACAGGATTTGATTTTGAGGGATGCCTTTCACTTTTCATGTGTGCCTTGCTACCAAGGCGTTGCCCGGAAAATTGGTAGCGAAAGGATGAATCGCTATCTCGATACACTAGACTATGGAGCTATGGATGTCGATTCAAATACCATCGATACTTTCTGGTTGATGGGTAGTTCCCGGATCAGCCAAATGCAACAGATCGATTTTTTAAAACGGTTCTATACTGGTGTGCTTCCAATTTCGGGGAGAACTAGGAAAATAATGAAGAAATTGATGATCATTAAAGAAACGGAGCAGTACCGATTAAGTGGTAAATCCGGTCTATCGAATGCAAATGAAGACTACAATGGATGGTTCGTAGGCTATATTGAAGGGGACGACACCTATTTTTTTGCTACCAATATCGAACCAAAAAAGGAATTTGATTTGGATACCTTTATTTCGAAAAGAATGGATGTAACCTTATCTGCGTTTAAACGAATGGAGATCATAAATTAATGGGGTTAAAAACCCAATATCCCCCCTAACAAAATATAATAATCCATTTTCGGATACGTTGTACCCTTTAAACTTATAAAGTGAATATTCTAAATTTTCTAAACGGGGACCTTGTCCTACCGATTTTGGCCCTTTTCATAGTTGTTATATTCTTAATAAACCACCAACGAATGCGATGGAAGTATAGGCGTTAGAACTTGCGCTTCATACGACATATATTGTATATATTGCATTTATTATGAAATAACAACATACAAATAGCTCGTTTCGTTAAGCGCAACGATATCTACAAACTCTTCCCCTAAATAAGAACCGCTCCTCAAATTCCCTACCTTTGCCCATTAACAATATCCCATGGGCAAAATACGCATTACCAAACAGTTCAGTTTTGAGACCGGCCACGCCCTGTACGGCTATGACGGCAAGTGCCGCAACGTTCACGGCCACAGTTACAAGCTTTCCGTAACCGTTATCGGGACGCCAATCTCGGATACCTCTAACGTAAAGTTAGGCATGGTCATCGACTTCGGGGACCTCAAAAAAATTGTCAAGGAAGAGATTGTCGACCGGTTCGATCATGCTACCGTGTTCAATAAAAACACCCCCCATATCGAATTGGCGAAGGAATTGATGAACAGGAACCATCAGGTCATCTTGGCCGATTATCAGCCCACCAGTGAAAATATGGTCATCGATTTTGCAGCAAAGATTAAGGCGAGATTGCCCGAAAACATCCGATTGTACGCCCTCAAACTTCAGGAAACCGAGACTTCGTATGCCGAGTGGTTTGCAGCCGACAATTTGTGATTTTATTCAGGCCTTACCACTTGAACAAAGGTATGGCGACCCTGTCCTGGGTGATATGTAATTTTAAAATCTAAGTTTTGAACACCAATTCTCACTGCGAATTGGACTTGGCAGCGGCTTCTTTTTCTATATTTGCCACTAATGACTACCATCAACATCCCCAAGGGCAAAAAAGTCTATTTCGCAAGCGATAACCACTTGGGAGCCCCAACCCAAGAGCAGAGCCTACCGCGAGAGAAAAAATTCGTCGCTTGGATGGACGAAATTAAACAGGATGCGGCCGCCATTTTTCTACTGGGCGACCTTTTCGACTTTTGGTTCGAGTATAAAACGGTTGTCCCGAGAGGTTTTACCAGAACCTTGGGTAAATTGGCGGAAATTTCCGATTCAGGCATTCCCATATTTTATTTCGTGGGTAATCATGACCTTTGGATGCATGGGTATTTTGAGGAAGAGCTCCATATTACGGTTTTTCACGAACCCGAGCAATTCGAGATAAAGGGGGCCTCTTTTTTTATAGGCCATGGTGATGGACTCGGCCCCGGCGACTTCGGTTTCAAACGGATGAAAAAGTTCTTTACCAATCCGGCATCAAAATGGTTCTTTCAATGGATACATCCTGATATAGGAGTGCGGTTGGCACACTACTTTTCCGTAAAGAACAAATTGATTTCGGGTGATGACGGTGCCAAATTTCTAGGGGAAGACAAAGAATGGCTGGTACAGTATGCCAAACGTAAACTAGAAACCCGACACTATGATTATTTTGTGTTCGGACACCGTCACCTTCCTTTGGAAATCGACCTGAACGGGAAATCAAAATATATCAATCTGGGGGATTGGATACACTATTTTACGTATGCAGTTTTTGATGGGGAAAGGCTTTTGTTGGAAACGTATAAGGGATAAATTATTGCAAGCCATTCCCGCTTGTTGGATAGACCCATCAGGTCAATCGCCCGCTTCATGCTCCTCAACATCCTTTTGCAAATCCAACTCCCTGAACGTGGGAGAAACAAAGGCCGTAATCCCTACAGTCAACAAGGTCATAGTTCCCCCGAACACTACCGCGGTCACGGTTCCCATCAATTTAGCGGTAAGGCCACTTTCGAAGGCACCTAGTTCGTTCGACGAGCCTACGAACATCGAATTGACCGAGGCGACCCGGCCCCGCATATTGTCCGGGGTCTTTAATTGTAGAATCGTTTGACGGATGATCATCGAGACCCCATCTACCCCTCCGCTCAAGAACAAAGCGACGACGGACAGCCAAAAAGAGGTTGACAGGCCAAATACAATAATACATATCCCGAAACCGAAAACGGCCAACAGCAATTTTTTCCCTGCATTCTTATGTAAAGGGAAACGCGTCGAACCGAACATCATCAATGCCGCCCCGACCGCCGGGGCCGCCCTTAAAATTCCAAAACCTTCCGCGCCAACGTGCAGGATATCTTGTGCGTAAATTGGGAGAAGGGCCACTGCCCCACCAAAAAGTACGGCGATCATATCTAAGGTCAAAGCACCGAATATCGCTTTCGTACCGAAAACGAACTTTAGGCCCTCCTTTAAACTTTGCAAAATGGGCTCCCCAATTTTCGGGTTCAGAATCGGCTTTTTCGAGATTTGGGAAAGAAATATCAACGCGAATACCGAAAACCCGAAAATTAAGCACATCGACCAATGGACGCCAATTAGGCTGATTGAAAATCCCGCTAAGGCCGGTCCGAGTACCGAGGCCATCTGCCAAGTGGTACTGCTCCAGGTAGCAGCGTTGGGGTATATTTTTTTAGGAACGATAAGGGCAATCAATGAAAAGATGGTCGGGCCTAGAAATGCCCGTACGACTCCCCCTAAAAAGACCAAGAAATAAATGCCGTAAAGAATAGTTTGGGTATCCCACTGGACCAATATCGAAGGGAGACTTAAGATGAATAGTCCGAAACTGATGACCGAAAAACCAAGGATGCACTTGACCAATAGGTTCCGTTTTTCCTTTTGGTCGACGATGTGACCGGCAAAAAGGGCTGTGGAGACTGCGGGAATCACTTCCATCAAACCGATAATCCCCAATGATAATGGATCTTTGGTCATCGAATACACCTGCCATTCGATTACGATAAACTGCATCGACCAAGCGAAGACCATAGCGAAGCGGACCAATAAAAAAATGTTGAATTCCTTAAAACGGAGTGCTGCGTACGGATCCATGGTTGAAGTTGGTGGAGAAAATTGGCTGCAAAGATAGTACTCCGCCCAATGAATCCATTGGTGATAGCCTGAATTTTAAAAAATTCCGTTTTTACGTGAAACCGACCGGCCGGTCGATTTTGCAGTCCTTTTCAACGACCGGAGTAGAAACTTCCATCGATAAACGGTGAGATTAAGGATTGAATAGACCAAAATTAAAGACCATCCCTTAGAACATATATCACTAACCGACCGAGCGGTTTGTTGGGCACGCTCTGTATCCCAACGGTTTTTTCGATTTTATCTTAAAATCCGAACAAAATATGAAAGTCAGTTATATTAAAAAGAAGTTATGGCGTGAACCTCTGGACTCTTTGTCTCCATCATTTCACCTAAGATCTCGTAACTTCAATTGCAAGCTAACATTCCCCTTCCACTCGTTTTCATCCAAAGAAAAAACGGCACTAAACGGTTTCCGCTGGGAAACCAAAGGCAGTTTACCTCCAAGATTGAAACCGATAGCCCCAACCGGGCCGACACCGTGTTGGGTAACGGAGAGTTTCAAATGCGCGCCATTCTCTCCTACACCTTTGGCATATCCCGTATCCATTAAATGATCGCCCATAAAGACAGGGGCTAGGTTCCCCGGTCCGAAAGGCGTGAACCGACCAATAATCCGCAGCAGCTTGGGTGTAATCTGATGAAACCCGATTTGGGCGTCTATGGCAATTTCCGGTGTGAGCAAATTCGGATCGATACTTTCGGAGACCACCTTCTCGAACTGTGCCTTAAAGGCTTCGAACTGCTCTTCGAGCAAGGTCAGGCCCGCAGCGTACTTATGGCCACCGAACTGTTCGATGCAATCGGCACAGCCTTGTAAGGCGTTGTACACATCAAAACCTTTTACCGAGCGGGCCGAAGCTGCCAGTTTAGTACCGCTTTTGGTAAAAACCAATGTAGGCCGGTAATAGGTTTCCGTCAACCGGGATGCAACTATCCCGATAACTCCCTTATGCCAAGTTTCGTGATATACAACGGAAGTGAAACGTTCTTCCTCGTTATTTTCGCGTATTTGTAAAAGGGCTTCTTGTGTAATCTCGTTGTCGAGGCTGCGGCGGTCGATATTGAATTTTTCGATTTTGGCCGCAACTATTTTAGCCCGTTCCATATCGGTTTCCGTTAGTAGGTTTACGGCGTGTTGGCCATGGTCCATACGTCCGGCGGCGTTGATTCGGGGCGCGATAATAAAGACCACATCGGTAATGGTCAGCTTAGGTTTTTTAATCTTGTCGATAATAGCCTTGAACCCGATTCTGGGGTTGGAATTGATGACTTGCAACCCGAAATGGGCCAAAACCCGGTTTTCTCCCGTCATGGGCACAATATCCGCGCCAATGGCCGTGGCGACCAAATCGAGATAGGGAGTCAGATGATCAATGGTCTCACCGCGATGCGCTGCCAGTGCCTGTATCAGCTTAAAACCGATACCGCAACCACATAGTTCGTCGTAAGGGTACTGGCAATCTTCCCGTTTCGGGTCCAAAATGGCTACCGCATCCGGCAGATTTTCGCCCGGTCGGTGGTGATCACAAATAATAAAATCGATACCTTTCTTCTTGGCATAAGCTACCTTATCGATAGCCTTCACGCCGCAATCTAGCGCGATAATAAGGGTAAATCCGTTATCCTCCGCAAAATCGACGCCTTGAAACGAAACTCCATACCCTTCGGTATATCTATCGGGAATATAGGTCGCCACATTGGGGTAGTAGCCCAAAATATAGGATGAAATCAAGGCAACGGATGTTGTTCCATCTACATCATAATCACCATATATCAGAATGTTCTCATTATTCGCTATCGCTGTTTGGATGCGGTTAACGGCGACATCCATATCCTTCATCAAGAACGGATCGTGCAGGTCGGATAATTGAGGTCGGAAGAATTTTTTGGCCTCATCGTAATTGGTGATGCCGCGCTGTATCAATAATTGCGCTATCAGACCTTCGACATGTAATGCCTCGGATAGGGCATCAATGTCGGTTTGGGTCGGTTTTGGCTTGATGGTCCAGCGCATTTTTTTTGGTATTCGGTAGCGGTAACGGTTGGCGGTAATTGCAGTGCCAAACCGCACTTCGCTCCCTTGGCCCGCAATGACGTCTTATTTTTTGTGAAACTTTATTTTGATTTCCATTTCAGCAAATTGCCGAAACATCTCCATCACACCACAATACTTCTCAACGGATAAGTCTACGGCCTTGCTTAATTTTTTTTCATCGAGATTGCTACCGTGAAAATGAAATTCAACAACGACCTTATCAAAAAATTTCGGATGTTCGTCCGTCAAGTTGGCGATAGTTTCGATATGGAAATCGTCGACCTCCAGTTTCATCTTTTTAATGAGTCCGGCGACATCCAAGCCCGAACATCCGGCCAGAGCGGAGAGCATCAGTGCTTTTGGTCGAAACCCACTGCCTTCTCCCCCGTCATCTGGACTTGCATCGATTTTCAGGTCCAATCCTGACGGATTGTTGCTTTCGAAGGCCATCTTGCCTAGCCATTTGGTAGTGATATGATTTGTGGTGGACATAATTTTTCGTTTCTTGTGAAGATACAAAAGTAGGATAATCCGAGTTGTCATTTCGAGCCTGACGACTTTAGTTTATCTTGAGTATTTCGATTGCGCTCAAGATAAACCAAAGTGGGGAACTTAGGAACACGAATCTCGATGAGGCCAGCCAGCCGGCGAGGCAGCTCCCATATAATCAATACCAAAATCAATTATGCCGCTAGTAAACTCGCTTGCCCCAGACCACAGTCCCGAGACCAAAAAACTTGCGGAATTCTTTAACGAGACGCTAGGTTTTTGTCCGAATTCCGTGTTGACCATGCAACACCGGCCTGCGATATCGAAGGCCTTTATCAACCTCAACAAAGCGGTGATGGCCAACGAAGGCAGAGTGACCTCCGCTTTGAAGCGCATGATTGCCTGGGTGGGCAGCAACGCCGCCGGATGCCGGTATTGCCAAGCCCATGCCATTCGCGCCGCGGAACGCTACGGGGCGGAACAGGATCAATTGGACAATATCTGGGAATACCGCACCCACCCCGCCTTCTCGGATGCGGACCGTGCCGCCTTGGATTTTTCGCTCGCCGCCTCCCAAGTACCCAATGCGGTTGATGAAGAAATCAAATTACGCTTGTACGAACATTGGAACGAGGGTGAAATCGTCGAAATGCTCGGAGTGATTTCTTTGTTCGGATATCTCAACCGCTGGAACGACTCGATGGGAACATCTATCGAGGATGGCGCTGTGGAGAGCGGGGAGCAATATCTAGGAAAACATGGGTGGGAGAAAGGGAAGCACGACGGAACTAGATAGAAGACCTGCCTGCCGGCAGGGTTCTTACTATCGTGATATTGAGCTGAAAACTACTGCTCGTTATTGTAGTAAAATCGTTCGTGTACGATATGGCTGCCTTTCCAGCGTTGAACGGCCACCTGTTCCATTTTTGCCCGTTGCCCTCCTTTGAAGGTAACGTCCATGACCGATTCGATGAACGTAACGCCTTCATCTTCGTTGGATCCTAAATTTACGATTTCCAAGGAGTGGAATTCTTCGATGCTACCTAAAAACTGCTCCTCGTACTCCCGACATTCAGCCTTGCCTTTTCTTGTGCCCCGAGGCTCGGTCATGACAA